>RZYY01000008.1 GCA_009930115.1 Sphingobacteriia bacterium
GCTTGACCGGGCTGGTATCACTGTTGCCCGTAAGGGTAACGAGATAAATACCCGGTTTTGCCCTGAAAGGAATACGGTTTAATCCTTTTTCAGTCAGCAATTCTGTTTTGGTCAAACGGCCCTGACAGTCGAAAACATTTAGGTTGTAATGGCAATCTATTTTTTGTCCACAATCGTCGAATTGGCCTGTGCCAGGGGGGTTACCACCAGATCGTTAATACAGACGTGTTCGGGGAGGGTAGTCAAATACCATGCAATATTTGCTATATCTTCGGCTGCCAATGGTTTGTAGCCCTGATAGACTTTTGTGGCGCGCTCCTCATCGCCTTTGAAGCGTACTTTTGAAAATTCGGTTTCGACGAGACCCGGGCATATCTGAGATACCTTTATTCCGGTACCGATCAGGTCAATACGCATGGCTTTTGTAATGGCATCCACGGCGTGCTTGGTGGCACAATAAACATTTCCTTTGGGATAAACCTCTTTACCTGCAATGGAGCCAATATTTATGATCTGTCCTTTGCCACGTGCGATCATAAGTGGTACGACAGCGCGTGATACATATAGTAATCCTTTGATATTGGTATCAATCATTTGTTCCCAGTCATCAATATTCCCTTCCTGAAAAGGATCAAGTCCGACAGCCAGGCCGGCGTTATTGACTAAAATATCTATTGCTTTCCATTCGTCGGGAAGATAATGAAAAGCAAGTTCCACATCTTTTCGGCTGGTTACATCCATTTTGAGCGTGAGCACGCCGGCTTTCCCATCCTGGTTTATTTTTGCTGAAATTTCATTCAGCCGTTCCTGGCGACGTCCGCTCACGATTACGTTGACTCCGTTTTTTGCAAGAACCAGTGCTGTTGCTTCTCCTATGCCGGATGTAGCACCTGTGATAAGGGCCGTTTTCATATTTTGAAATGTTAGTTGGTTAATTCTTGAATTTACAAGTTATGTAACATCCTTTTGATGACAGTTGGAGCCTGAAGATGATTCACTGCACTTTCCTAATAGTTAGGGGTGGCTCCCCAAAAGTTGGTGTTTTGGTCAGCATCTTCGCCAAAGGCTTTGAAGTATTTTTCGCCAATCACATAGGTGCAGTGCTCACCGGCAATTTGCGAAAACAGGACTTCAAATTCATCACCCATATCAATCATGGTTACCAGTGTAAATTTTTTATTGTTCTTTTCCACTGTCAGATTTGCATGGCAGAGAGGACAAAAAAAATCAAGGTGCTCACCTGCTTTGACTTTAAAGGATGGGTGCTTGATTGCTCTGTAATCTCCCAAATCCGGAGTCAGGAGAATGATTCCCCTGGTGCCATCGTGTTTTTGTGCGGAGAAAAAGATTCTGTCGTTCAGATACAGATCACCAAAACAATAAGGACATTGAAATTGTCTTTCCATAATATTTATTTTGAATGATTCATAGAGGATTCGATGAATACAAATATATATTAAAACGCTGACCTGCCGGAACGGATTGCTTCAGATTTTTGATATTATTTTTCTTTAAAAATGTAAACATTCGGTTTTTCACCTGCTTTTAAAAACCCTCTGAACATTCCTGAAGTATTGAATGGCATTGCGATGTTTCCGTTTTTATCCAGGGCAATTACTCCGCCGTTACCGCCCATTTTTTTTAACTTGTTGTTTATGATATCATCTGCTGCATCTTCAAGGGTTTGATTAAGGTACATCATTCTGGCAGCGATGTCATAAGCCACCACATTGCGGATAAAATATTCTCCATGACCGGTGGCAGATATTCCGCAGGCAGCATTATTGGCGTAAGTGCCGGCCCCAATTATGGGGGCATCGCCCACACGGCCAAATTTTTTATTGGTCATTCCGCCGGTTGATGTCCCAGCGGCAATGTTTCCCTGTTTGTCCAGTGCAACACAGCCGACAGTTCCTGTCTTTTTTGATTGCTCATTTTCTCTTGCTTTTTGCAGGGCGTTCCAGCTATTTTGTGTAAAGAAGTAAGAAGGATCAACGAGTTCAAGGCCCTTTTCCCGGGCAAATCTTTCAGCTCCGTCTTTGATGAGCATCACATGCGGTGACTCTTCCATAACTTTGCGGGCTGCTGATATAGGATTTTTAATGGTGGTTACGTTGGCTACAGCGCCTGCTTTGAGCGTATTTCCATCCATGATTGAGGCATCCAGCTCATTAACCCCGTCTGCATTAAATACGGCACCACGACCAGCATTAAACATGGAATCATCTTCAAGAATCCGAATAGCAGTTTCAACTGCATCAAGACTGGACCCCCCGTTTTCCAGTATCTTACCGCCGGCAAGTAAAGCTTTTTCAAGGTGTAATTTGTATTCTTTTTCTTTATCCGCCGGGAAATTTTCAGGATTCATGTACCCTGCACCTCCATGCACAACGATAGCCCAGGTCACGGTTGCGGTGTTTTCTTTATTGCCGGGTTTTTCAGTTTGGTTGCAGGAAGTGACAATCATTGCAGAGATTGTCAGTAAAACAAAAGCAAGAATCTTCATTTTTATGTTTTTAGAGATAAAATTATTCCTTTAATGCTGATAAAGTCGAACAAATCGGCAGCGGTAAGCAAAATAACCACAATAATTACCCACTGAACAAATTTTGCTCCTTTTTTAACGGCTATGTGTGCTGCAATATATGATCCGGCAATTGTTCCAACGGTCATCATTAATCCATAAGCCCAGTGTATCTGATTGTTAATCAGAAAAATAATTATGGTAAATGGCGTGTAAAGCAAGACCACAAAGACTTTGATAGCATTTGCCTTGACCAGTTCATAGCCGGCGCCAAGTACAACTCCTGCAAGCAGGAAATAACCCACGCCCACCTGGATAAATCCTCCGTAAAGTCCGATCAGAAAAAAAATCAGGATTTGTTTGACGCTTATTCTGGCTTCGATCAATTCTTTGCGCTCACTGATCCAACGGGAAGGATCATATAAAATAAAAATCATCATGATGATGAGAATGATGCCAACAGCAATTTCGAAAGCTTGTTCGTTGATGTCGACGGCTACCCATGCACCAATCACGGAACCTACCACAGCAGGCACCGACAACCAGAAAGCCTTACGCAGATCGAGCACTTTTTTTTGTTTAAAACTGGCAGCAGCGGTGAGTGTTTGAAGAAAAACACCAATGCGGTTGGTACCATTGGCAACGTTGGGTGGCAAGCCCAGCATCATCAGGACTGCAAGGGAAATAATTGATCCTCCGCCGGCAAGAGTATTGATGAAACCAACCAGTGCTCCTGATACAGTAAGTGAAATGATTTCGAACCAGGTCATACCTTAAAGATTAGTTTTTTGTTCTGATTAATGAAAGAGCAGTGCTCACAATCCCTTCAGCGTCATAACCGCATTCATGCCAGAGTTGTTCCTGACTCCCCTGTTCAATAAACCGATCCGGGATGCCCAGTCTTACAATTTGTGAATGAATCCCCATATCTGTAGCCAGTTCGTCTAATGCTGATCCAAGTCCGCCGGTGATAACGCCATCTTCAACGGTGATGATGTGATCAAAATGGGTTAAAATATCCTTAAGGAGGGAATGATCAATAGGTTTAAGAAAGCGGATATCAATATGAGTGGTGGTAATTCCTTGTTCGTCGAGTGTGGCACAGGCTTTCGCCGCTTCATTTCCAATGTGACCAATGGTGATAACTGCCAGGTCTTTGCCCTCCCTGATTATTCTTCCCTTTCCAATTTCCAATTCCTCAAATGGAGTTTTCCAGTTGCGTAGTACACCACGACCTCTGGGGTACCTGATGACAAAAGGCCCCTTGTTTTCGGTCTGGGCGGTAAACATCATGTTTCGCAATTCCTGTTCATTCATTGGGGCGCAAATGGTCAGGTTCGGGATGCTTCTGAGGTAGGCAAGGTCGAAGGCACCATGATGGGTCGGGCCGTCTTCACCTACCAGTCCGGCTCTATCAAGACAAAAAACCACGGGCAGATTTTGAAGTGCAACATCATGAATCAACTGATCGTAGGCTCGTTGCATAAAGGTTGAATAGATATTGCAGAATGGAATAAATCCATCGGTGGCCAGACCTGCCGCAAAAGTGACGGCGTGCTGTTCGGCAATTCCTACATCAAAAGTTCGATCAGGCATTTTGACCATCATCATATCCAATGAGCAGCCGGTTGGCATTGCCGGAGTGATGCCGATTATTTTTTTGTTTTTTTCGGCCAGCTCAATAATGGTTTTTCCGAAAACTACCTGATATTTTGGTGGCTGAACCTGATCGCATGGCTCTTTAACAATCAGTTCCCCGGTTTTCTTATTGAAGGCGGAGGGTGGTGCATGATAAATCACCGGTTGTTTTTCAGCAAGTTCCAGGCCTTTGCCTTTAACGGTTATGATGTGTAAAAGCTTGGGGCCCTGAATGTTTTTTATATCTCTGAGCAATTTTGTCAGACGGAGAACATCGTTCCCGTCAACAGGCCCGAAATAGCGGAAGTTGAAAGCTTCAAAAAGATTGCTTCGACGGAGAATACTGCCCTTTACCGCATTCCCGACCTGCTTGACGATGGCTCGTGTATTTGCTCCGTATTTTGTGCCTCCTCCGAGCAGATGCCAGATTTTGTCCTTTAGTTTGTTGTAAGCTTTGGAAGTAACAATGTTGGCCAGATAATCCTTAATTGCCCCGACATTTTTGTCAATAGCTATACCATTATCGTTGAGGATAATCAGCAGGTTCGGGTTGTTTACTCCGGCATTATTTAGTGCTTCGATAGCCATTCCTCCGGTCATGGCACCATCACCGATTACGGCAATATGATGGCGATTGTTCAGGTTTTTCATTCTGGCTGCAACAGCCATTCCGAGTGCTGCCGAGATAGATGTTGAGGAGTGACCTACACCATAGGCATCATATTCACTTTCCGACATTTTTGGAAATCCACTGATGCCTTTGAACTTGCGGTTGGAATGAAAAACATCCCGACGGCCGGTGAGGATTTTGTGCCCGTATGCCTGATGACCGACATCCCAGATCAGTTTGTCGTCAGGGGTATTGAAAACATAATGCAGCGCTACCGTCAATTCAACAACACCCAGGCTTGCGCCAAGATGCCCGGGATTGTTGGAAACAGCATCAATAATAAACTCTCTCAGTTCGCTGCACACCAGCGGCAGCTCAGCTTCATCAAGTTTCTTGAGATCTGACGGGCTGTTTATTGCCGATAAATATTTATAGGATTGTTCATCCATTTTATTCAAATTTAAACCTGACAAGTGTTAAATTATTTGTCAGAGCATTCCAAGTTCAAACTTTCCCTCTTCCGATATCATGTCCTCGTCCCAGGGTGGTTCGAAAGTTAATTCGATATTTGCTTCTTTTACACCGGGAATAGATTGAACCTTTTTGCTGACTTCCATCGGAAGGCTTTCAGCAACCGGGCAGTTTGGCGAGGTCAGGGTCATCAGAATGTGTACCTGGTTATCATCAGTCACATTTATTTCATAAACCAGTCCGAGTTCATAAATATTAACAGGCACTTCAGGATCAAAGACTGTTCTGAGTACTTCTATCACAGCATCCTTCAGTGCTTTATTATTGCTTAATTCTGTCATGAAAGTATTCTTTAGGATTCGTATTTGGTTTTAAACGCCAATGCGTACATTTTCATTTGTTTTATCATCGAAACCAATCCATTTGATCGGGTTGGTGAAAGGTGTTCAGTTAATCCGATTTCTTCGATAAAATGCAGATCAGCGTTAATAATTTCGTCGGGTTTTTGCCCGGAAAAGACCCGGATAAGAAGGTGAGCAATTCCTTTGGTAATCACAGCATCGCTGTCGGCAGTGAACCAAACCAGGCCATTCTTGTATTCGGCATTCAGCCAAACGTTTGACTGACAGCCGGTAATCAGGTTGCTTTTTATTTTAAATTTTGGGTCAATCACGGGAATATCTTTTCCCATTTCGATCAGATAATTATATTTGTCGAGCCAGTCGGGAAACAAACTAAACTCGGCAATGATCTCCTGTCCTTTTTCTTCAATACTTTTCATGGTTCATTGTTTATCAAAACTACATTAACATGTTGCGGGTTTTTTCGATAGCTTCGGCCAGGTGGTCAATTTCTTCCTCAGTGTTATAAACGGCAAATGAAGCACGTATAAATCCGGGAACATGATAAAAGTCAATTACCGGTTGGGCACATAAATGACCTGTTCGGAGTGCAATGCCGAATTTATCAAGCAGGATACCAGCATCGTAAGGGTGAATTCCTTTGAGGTTGAAAGAGATTACTCCGGCGCGGTCAGCGGCCTGACCATGAAAGATAATTCCTTCGATCCGGCTTAGCTTTTTGATTGCATAATCCAACAGAGTGTGTTCATGCTTACCGATAAAATCTATTCCTGTTTCGTTCATAAACTTAATGGCTTCTCCCAGGCCGAGCACTCCGCTCACATTGGGTGTTCCGGCTTCAAATTTGAACGGTAGTTCATTGAAAGTTGTTGCATCAAAAGTCACTGTCGAAATCATTTCACCACCACCCTGATAGGGTGGCATTTTTTCGAGCAGTGATTCTTTGCCGTAAAGAACACCTGTTCCCATTGGTCCATACATTTTATGAGCCGAAAAGCAGTAAAAGTCACAGTCAAGCTCCTGAACATTCACGCTGAGATGTGGGACCGCCTGTGCTCCGTCAATGAGCACCACAGCTCCGGTCTGGTGAGCAGCTGCAATTATTTTTTTTACGGGATTAACAGTTCCCAGCGCATTACTTATGTGAGTAACGGCTACAAGTCTGGTTTTTTCGGTGAGCAGTTGCCGGAAGCTTTCTTCGGACAATTCGCCGGATGGCAGCATCGGGCATACTTTCAGAATGGCTCCGGTCCGGTTGCATAACATCTGCCAGGGGACAATGTTGCTATGATGCTCCATTTGTGTAATGAGGATTTCGTCATTCTTGTCCAGAAATTCACTGCCAAATGTAGCTGCAACAAGATTAACTGACTCTGTGGTGCCTTTGGTAAAAATTATTTCTTTGGAAGAAGCTGCATTGATAAAATGTGCTACTTGTCTGCGAACTTCTTCATAGGCTGAAGTGGCTTCCTGGCTCAAAAAGTGAACCCCCCTGTGTATATTGCTGTTTTCGTTCGAATAGTAATCTTTCAGCCGGTTGATTACCCGTAATGGTTTCTGTGAAGTGGCGGCATTATCCAGATAAATGAATGGCTTTTTGTAAATCTCTCTGCTGAGCACCGGAAATACTTCTCTGATGTTTTTTATATCTTTTTTCACTGTCTGTGACTACTTTAAAAAGGGGCGCAAATTAGTAAATTTATCCCAACCGGCAGGTGATAATTTTTCATTTGGTGACTTCCTGAACAAGATTTTCAGAATAAATGAAGCATATTATTTCCAGGTGATTAACTTTGCAGAAAAAAATAGCTTTGAAGCGGGAAACTTTTAAACCCAAATCCCAGTCGATTGTTTATTTGACATTCTTTTAAAAACTAAACAGTCTTTTCAATATGAAATTTTCATCTGTGTCAGGTTTTGTGGGAAAATGGTGGATAAGCATTCGGCCATTTTCGTTACCTGCATCTACCATGCCGGTAATTTTTGGTTCAGTGCTGGCTTTTGTCTTTGGTAATGGAGACTTCAGCCTGTTGAAGTTTCTAATGGCTTTTTTCGGAATGGTCTTTTTGCATTCGGGAGCAAATATTCTCAATGATATTTTTGATTTTAAAAACGGGCTGGATAAGATGCCGACTCCTGTCAGCGGAGGAGTAGTTCGTGGAATTATTTCGATGAAGCAGGCCTGGAGAGCGGTGTATCTGTTTTTTGTAATGGGGACAGTGCTTGGTTTGCTTCTTTCCTGGATGGTAAGCCCGATTCTCTTGCTCATCGGATTTCCCGGCTTGCTTATCGGAATTTTTTATACCAAAGGAGGCAAATATTCATTGAAGTATCGTGCTCTGGGAGATCTTGCAGTTTTTCTGAATTTTGGAGTATTG
Source organism: Sphingobacteriia bacterium (assembly GCA_009930115.1). Lineage (GTDB taxonomy): Bacteria > Bacteroidota > Bacteroidia > Bacteroidales > 4484-276 > RZYY01. Next base: position 7,984 of record RZYY01000008.1, read on the forward strand.
GGGTCACTTGGTGCATGGTTTGTTCAAACCGGTTCACTGTCGTGGATACCTGTTTTATGGGCTGTTCCGATTGCCACACTCGTCATTGCAATTTTGCATGCAAACAATTGGCGGGACATTGCCAGTGATCAGCAGGGGCATGTTTACACCATTGCTTCGTTGCTTGGCGATAAAAATTCACTGAGGTACTATGGCTTCCTGATTTTTGCTCCTTTTTTCATGGTGCTGGCACTCGTTCTTATTCCCTACTTTTTGTTTCCCGGGTATCCGTTTATGCCGTTTAGTTTTGCCATTGTTCTTCTTTCGCTCCCAATGGCGCTGAAACTTTGGCAGAAGGCACTTAACCGCAAACAGCCCAAAAATCCGATTGACTTCATTGCACTTGACGGAGCTACCGGACAATACAACCTGGTCTTTGGTCTGCTCAGCACCGGCGCTTTGATTCTGGAATCGGTTATCAGGTTGTTGTAATGTTTTTTTTTGCTCAAACAAGACACCTGTCTGACCGGCATTTCACATTGTTAATCACCGCAATAGCCTTTGTGCTTTTTTCGGTGATGTTTATCTTCAAACAAGCCGGTATTTTTGATTTCTGGTACTGGATGAGCAGCAATATTGCGATTATTCTCCTGCTTGTTTTTTATTTTGAAAATGAAAACTTCAGACTTCTAAAGCATGACCTGAAGATAAACCCTGCCAGAAAAATTATACTCGGGCTTGCTTTTGCGGGCCTTCTCTTTTTGGTTTTTTTCGTCGGAAACATCATTGTTAGGGCAATGTTCGGGCAGGCAGGTAACGAGATAGGAGCTGTTTACGGATTTAAACAAAATGCCCAGGAGTGGAGGATCGTAGTATTGATGCTGCTTATCATAGGTCCTGGTGAAGAAATTTTCTGGAGAGGATTCCTGCAGCGAAAATTGCAGGTTTATTTTGGCGATTTAAGTGGGTTCCTTGTGGCGACGTGTGTTTATACTTTGGTTCATGTTTTCACCGGGAATACGATTCTTGTGCTGGCGGCATTTACCTGTGGTGTTTTCTGGGGTTGGCTTTACAAAAAGTATCAGTCATTGTTAATCAACATCGTAAGCCATACTGTATGGGATATTGTGGTTTTTATCCTTCTCCCTTTTCACTAATTCATTGATTGGCTGATAACTACACGCATTTCTTTTTTTTGTTTTTTAACATGAAATAAAACCTGATATGAATAATAATCTGTATGTCAGGTTCATGTGTTAAATAAACTAATCAAAACCTGATAGTTCTCAGCAGACAATTCAGGTTAATTTATCCGGCATACAGGATTAGTTACTATTTTTGGAAGAAAAAATGAAGGGATGCAACCGACTGACTTTAAAACAGGGGAATTTATTCAAGAAGTGATGCCATACAAGAAATACCTTTCCTTAATCATCATTTTTTCATTGATTATCAGAGGGCTTCTGGCTTTTTTTCTGGAATTGGGAAATGACGAGGTATATTATTGGACTTATGCTTTGTTTCCTGATCTCAGTCATTTTGATCATCCTCCTATGGTTGGATTTTTAATTCAGCTAACTACACTGAACCTGTGGTTGGATCACGAATTTTTTATCCGGTTGGGGGCAGTATTGCTGGGAGGAATAAATACATTACTCATTTTTCATATTACGCGAAGGATTAGCGGCAGTCAGGCAGGTATTTATGCCGCACTTTTATACAATACCTCCGTTTATTGTTTTGTTTTGTGCGGAATTTTTATCTTGCCCGACACCCCGCAGGTGACCTTTTGGTTGCTCAGCATGTTTATCATGGTTATCATTCTGCCTGCAAAAGAAATTCAGAAAAAAGACTGCTCGCTGATGTTATTGCTTGGTATAACCATCGGTTTGGGGATGCTTTCCAAATACACCACAGTTTTTTTATGGGCTGCAACAGGGTTTTACATCCTTTTTTATAACCGCACCTGGCTCAACAAATGGCATCTGTACCTTGCTGTTCTGCTTTCCATTATTATTTTTTCTCCTGTAATTTTCTGGAATCATCAGCATAACTTTATCAGCTTTGCCTTTCATGGAGGCCGGGTCAGCCTGTTCGAATCGGGCTTTCGCCCTGATTATTTTTTCACAGAACTGGGTGGGCAGGTTTTATATAACAATCCCGTAAATTTTATTATCATCATCATTGTACTGATTGCTCTGGCCAGAAAGAAATTTTCCACAGATGATGAATTTAAAAGGATTTTGCTACTATCTTCTCTTCCGCTGATCGGGATTTTTCTTTTTGTTGCGCTTTTCAGGCAAACATTGCCTCACTGGAGCGGCCCCGGGTATTTAGCACTGATTGTACTTTCCGGGATTTTTTTTGCAGAGAAACACAAAAATCTGCCTGTGTTTTTCCCCGGGATGATTAAAACCAGTATTTTGGTATTGGTTTTAGGATTGAGTGTGGCGGTAGCAGAAATTAAGCTGGGCATAACCGGACAGCCGTCAACCGATGACCCCAAGCGTCTTGGAAGAAATGATGTGACATTGGACATGTCGGGATGGCGCAGTTTTTCCACAGCATTTAATAAGCTAAGGAATGAGGATATTGCATCCGGAAACATGCCTTCTTCTGCACCAATCATCATTACTCGCTGGTTTCCGGGAGCACATCTGGATTACTATGTAGCCCGGCTTACTGGTCAGAAGATTATCGCCATTGGCCAATTGAATAATCTTCACAAATATGCCTGGATCAACCGTGAGCGACCTGGCTTATATCCAATGGCTGATGCTTATTATATTACGTCAAGCCGCAGTTTCAGAGACCCGACAGGGGAATTATCCCCCTTTTTCTCCCGCATTGAGGAACCGGAAATCGTCAAGGGTTTTAAAGGAAAAAAGCATGTACAGAATTTTTTTGTTTACAGGCTCAGGAGCTGCATTGCAAGCCCTAATGATATACTCAGCGAATATGGAATAAAATAATTTGAAAGGATTTTACTATACAATTGAAATTTATTCATACTTTTACACAATCAAATTCATTAATTTTTAAACAGCAGTATTATGAAAAAAACACTACTTTTTGTTTTTGCCGTTGCCACATCATTGATGATTTTTGGGCAACAGACAGTAAAATTCAGGGATGGCCTGAAAGACTGCAGGGTTCCTAACAGGGTCTTTTCAGTTGAACCCAGCACTGCACCACTTCCAACACCTATTGAACCGATACAGTCCGGAGGAGAAAAAGCAATCGTACTTCGTATGATCGGAACATCAGGAAATGCATTCGGTTTTCTCGGTGTACGCCAGTATCTTTGGGCAGATGCAGCCATCAACAGTATTTCTTTTGTGCACAGAATGAATGTTCCCCCCAACGGACCCGGTTCCGGTTATCTTGCCTACGACTATTCCATCAACGGCGGAGAAACATGGACCAATGATGTTCAGGTTTATGAAGCTCCGACCGCTACTTTAAACGCAAGGTATCCTCAGGGAGCATTTTATAATCCTGCAGGAAATACTGAGCCGACCAATGCCTATTTCAGTTATTTTGCTGCCGTACTTGATGGTTCAAACGGTGGAACATGGGGAGGTTATGGATATGGCAGCCACCAGTTTGGCACAACCGAACTTCCTACACAACACAATGTAGCTGCTACTCCTGATTGGTTGCAGGGAGTACCCGAAGCATTCACCATCACCAGCCAGGGATTGGCAATTTGTGTTGATCCGACCAACAATGGCGTTGGACAGCCATATCAGGATTACATGATTCTGACAAAGGGGCATTTCAATCCTGAAATTGGCGATTTTGAAATGGATCGTTATCTTGAGTTCATGCCTGCTGGCGGTGTCAGCCCTGTATCAGGTTCTGCAGCAGGTGTAGCTGATTGCAAAGTAGCTTTCTCACCGGACGGACAAATTGGTTACATTGCCTATTTGTCAAATAATGGTGAAAATACCATCGAATCGGAGGGATGCTATCACCCTATTCTATACAAAACCATTGACGGCGGCGAAACATGGGAAGGTCCTTACAATGTCCAACTTGGTGGTGTTGACGGATTGCCCGCAATTCTTAACTATCTGACTGACGAATTGATTGAAATCATGTTTGAACCACCATTACCGGCAAGAGAAGACATTCCGTTTACTTCAGCATTTGAACTTGGTATATCAGTTGACTTCTCAGGTAATCCACACCTTTTGTTTGATGTAGGTGTTGGTAGCCAGGACTGGTCAATTTATACTTCATATACAGGTTCAACGGGTTGTGACGGCCTGGTTGGCATGTTCCATGTCTGGTCACCCAATGGTGGTGAAGACTGGCTGGCTAATCAGGTTGCCCTTATGGAAAATTTCCGTGGTGAATTTCCATACAGTGGTGGTGATCCGGTTGCCGAGGATAACCGTCCTTTTATAGCATCAACACCTGATGGTACCAAACTCTTCTTCAACTGGGTTGACACTAATATTGAAGATTATGAAGCAAACGATCAGCCTGATATCTATTGCGTTGGCTATAATGTAGTTAATAACACCTATTCTGATACTTACATCGTAACCCAATTCTCAGCAGCCTGGTACAGTTCCTTCATGGCAGCAGGTTCAAAATTTGTTCTTGATCTTGGCAATGGTTCCTACAAAGTGCCATTTGTTTATCAGCAACTCAATCCGCTCAACGTAGCTGACCCGGTTCAATTCTGGTTCGTTGACAATTTTATTCTTACCGATGGCGATCTCGGCCTGATTCAGGATGTTGAGGAAATGAACACGTATAATTTCAGTGTTTCGCAAAACTATCCCAACCCAAGCGACGATTTTACTTACATTGACATAAATACCGGTACAGATGCAGAAGCAATTGTTACGATTTCCAATCTTCTCGGGCAGAATGTCCGCGATATCAGTCCAATTGATCTTCATGCCGGAAAACATCAGATTCGCCTGAATACAAAAGGACTCCCCTCAGGTATATATACTTACAATGTCCAAATTGACGATAAAATGATTTCCAAAAAAATGATCGTCAAATAGACTGAATTTTAAGTGCTTAGAAACCCGGACCACTTTCCAGGAGTGCTCCGGGTTTTTTTACGAAGGGTAACTTTCAGCTGTTTTTAGATAAAAGACACAGTTAAATTTGGCCAAAACCAGTTTCTTAACTAAATCAAAAAATCAACCAGCAGCCTCATGTGTAAAGGAAGCAATTTTTTTGCGGTAAAATAAAACGTCGGGTTAACAATTCTTAAGAACCGGAGATATTTCTACCCATGCATATTGGCTTACTTTTGCAGCTTTAAGAATTCACCTGCAAAATTTATGAAACATCAACCGATTGACAGCATGTTTTCCAATGCTGACATTGAGAAAGAGATCAAATACCTCGAACTACTTTCGCAGCAGTTTCCTACTATCCAGTCGGCAAGCACCGAAATTATAAACCTTGAGGCCATTATGAAACTGCCAAAAGGTACCGAGCATTTTCTATCGGATATCCACGGAGAACATGAAATCTTCAGTCATGTGTTGAGAAATGGTTCAGGGGTGATAAGACAGAAAATAGAAGATGTATTCAAGAATACACTGCGCAAATTTATCAAAGACGAACTGGCCACACTGATTTATTATCCAGAAGAAAAACTTTCGCTGATCGAAAAACGTGAAAGTGATATTGAAGAATGGTATGCTGTGACCTTGCAAAGACTTATAGAAGTTACACGTGTTACTGCTTCAAAATATACCCGCTCGAAAGTACGAAAATCCCTGCCTGCTGACTTCGCTTACATTATTGAGGAACTTTTGCATGAGCGGCCTGATACGCGAAACAAGGAACAGTATTTCGAAGAGATTATTCAAACCATCATTCGTATTGATCGTGCCAAAGAATTTATCATTGCAATATGTAAACTCATTCAGCGCCTGGCAATAGACAGACTGCATATCGTCGGTGACATTTTCGACCGTGGCCCCGGGCCTGAAAAGGTGATGGAAATGCTCATTAACTATCATTCTGTTGATATTCAATGGGGGAATCACGACATAATCTGGATGGGCAGCGCTGCCGGAATCCGCGCCATGATTGCCAACCTTATCAGGATATCTGCCCGTTACATGAACCTCGACACTATTGAAGATGGCTACGGAATCAGTCTTTTACCGCTGGCCACTTTTGCAATGGAAACATACAAAGATGATCCCTGCGAGGTATTCATGCCAAAAATCCCTGAAGGAATTGAGCTAAGCCCGCGACAAACTGAAATGATTAAAAAAATGCACAAGGCTATTACAATCATTCAGTTTAAGTACGAAGCCGACATTATTGCCCGAAATCCTCAGTTCGAAATGGATGACCGCAATTTGCTGCACAGGATTGATTTTGCCAATGGTACTGTTGAAATTGAAGGTGTAAATTATAAGTTGCGCGATACCCATTTCCCTACCATTGATCCGAAGAATCCCTATCAACTTACCCGGGAAGAATCGGATATGATGGATAAGCTGCGAATTTCCTTTATGCACAGCGAATTACTCAAAAAACATGTAAAATTCCTTTATTCAAAAGGAAGTATGTATTTGAAATACAACAACAACCTTCTTCTGCATGGTTGTGTGCCGCTGGAAAAAGATGGCAGTTTTACAGCCATGAAATTCGGGGATAAACATCTTGCAGGAAAAAATCTTGTTGACCAGTTTGACCAGTACGTGCGAAAAGCTTATTTTACACGCAACGATAAACAAGTGGACACTGTTGCCCGTGACCACACCTGGTATCTTTGGTGTGGGAAAAATTCCCCGATTTTTGGCAAAAAGAAAATGACCACTTTTGAACGTTATTTTATTTCTGAAAAAGAAACCCACACCGAAGAAAAAAATCCATTTTACAAACTAAATGATACCGAAGAAACAGTAAATAAAATATTTGATGAATTTGGTATGGACTCAAAAACTGCCCATCTGATTAACGGTCATGTACCTGTAAAAGTAAAGGCGGGAGAAAGCCCTATTAAAGCCAATGGAAAACTGCTTGTGATTGATGGAGGAATGTCAAAAGCTTATCAAAAAGTAACAGGAATTTCCGGATATACCCTGATATATAATTCCTACGGTCTTGTGCTGGTGGCTCATCAGGCATTCGACACAACCCGAAAAGCCATTGAAGACGAAACCGATATTTTATCCAATATCACTCATCTTGAAGCTAACCCCAGACGAAAAACTGTGGCAGATACTGATAGCGGTAAAATATTACGGCAACAAATCACCGATCTTGAAATGCTGCTTGCTGCCTATCGAAAGGGTTTGATAAAAGAAATCAGATAAACCGCTAAAAAAATGATTAATATTGAAAAATAATTTTGCCATCTCAAATTATTGATCTACTTTTGCAACCCGTTTTAAAAATGTAAAAATCATCATAACATGTACTTAACAAGCGAAAAGAAATCAGGCTTCTTTGAAACTTACGGAAAATCCAAACAGAATACAGGATCAGCAGAAGGACAGATAGCCCTTTTCACTTACCGTATTCAGCATCTGACCGAACACCTGAAAAATCAGAAAAAAGACCTCAGCACAAGGCGCTCACTGGTTTTGTTGGTAGGCAAAAGAAGAAGATTGCTGGATTACCTGAAAAGAACTGACATTGAAAGATACAGGCAGATTATCAAAGATTTGGGCATTAGAAAATAACGATTTGTGTAAAACGTATTTATCAAAGGAACGAGGGGAAAGGCAATTTTTTCGAATTGCCTTTTTTTGTATTTTAATATTTATGAACTGATTAATAAAGAATTATGTCAAATAATGCAATTGTAAAAAGTTTTCAGATGCCTGATGGGAAAGAAATTTCCATTGAAACAGGCAGACTTGCACGCCAGGCCGATGGTGCAATAGTACTTAAACAGGGCAATACCATGCTGATTGCTACTGTTGTATCGAGTAAAGAGGCCAAGGAAGATGTTGATTTTCTGCCACTGACAGTAGAATATCAGGAAAAATACTCCGCCACCGGAAGATTCCCGGGAGGATTTTTCAAACGTGAAGCACGACCGTCAGAATATGAAATCCTTATTTCAAGATTAGTGGATCGAGCTCTCAGGCCGCTTTTCCCCGAAAATTATCATGCCGAAACACAAGTTCAGATTACTTTGTTTTCGGGAGATAAAAATGATGCTCCTGATGCTTTGGCAGCCCTTGCTGCTTCAGCGGCCATCACCGTTTCGGATATTCCTTTTAACGGACCTATTTCTGAAGTAAGGGTTGCCCGTGTTGATAATCAACTGGTTATCAATCCACCTATTGAAATCATTGATGAAGCCGACATTGACCTTATCGTTGCTGCAACCGAGAAAGATATCATGATGGTGGAGGGTGAAATGAAAGAGGTTTCTGAAGCAGATATGCTTGAAGCAATAAAATTTGCCCATGATACAATTAAAATGCAATGCCGGGTACAACTTGAACTTGCTGAAATGGTTGAAAAAGCCCGGAATAAGCGTGAATACAACCATGAAACTGATGACGAAGTTTTGCAAAAAAGAATGCAGGACGAACTCTATCATAAGTGTTACAACATTGCTGCAATGGGAACAGCAAAACATGAGCGCTCTGATCTTTTTAATTCCATCCTCGAAGAGTTTATTGCCACTCTCCCGGTTGAAGAAGCCGAAGAAAAAGCTGCAATGATAAAACGTTATTACCATAACATCGAAAAAGAAGCTGTACGGAATTTTGTACTTACCGAACGGCGCAGAATTGATGCCCGTAAACTCGATGAAATCCGTCCGATCTGGTCGGAAGTGGATTATCTGCCTGCAGCACATGGCTCAGCAATATTCACCCGCGGAGAGACCCAGGCATTGGTAACCGTTACACTTGGTACAAAACTGGATAAACAGGTTATTGACGGTGCTGTTATTGAAGGTAAAAGTGATTTTATTCTCCATTATAACTTTCCGTCATTTTCAACCGGAGAAGTAAGATTCAGAGGCGGCACAAGCCGCCGTGAAATCGGACACGGAAACCTGGCATTGAGAGCATTAAAACCTGTTATTCCTAACGGAGAAACCAATCCCTATACCATCCGGATTGTATCCGATATTCTCGAATCCAATGGTTCGTCCTCAATGGCTACAGTATGTGGAGGTACACTCGCCCTGATGGACGCCGGAGTAAAAATTTCCAAACCTGTTTCGGGAATTGCCATGGGACTCATTGCCAGTAAAGATGGAAATAACTATGCCGTACTTTCTGACATTCTTGGTGATGAAGACCACCTGGGCGATATGGATTTCAAAGTTACAGGAACCCGCGACGGTATCACTGCCTGCCAGATGGATATAAAAGTTGACGGACTGTCCTATGAAATTCTTCATGAAGCTTTGGAGCAGGCTCACAGAGGACGCCTGCATATCCTCGATGAAATCGAAAAAACCATCAGCAAACCGCGTGAAGATTACAAACCTCATGTTCCACGCATCGAGCAGATGACCGTTCCCAAAGAATTTATCGGTGCTATTATTGGACCAGGAGGGAAAATCATTCAGGACATACAGGCAACTACCAATTCTACGATTGTCATAGAAGAAGTAGGAGATTTTGGAGTAGTGGATATTGTCGCTGTTAATAAAAGCGCGATCGAAGCAGCTAAAGACCGTATAAGAAGCATTATTGCCATACCTGAAATCGGCAACGTGTACAAAGGAAAGGTAAAATCCATTATTACGTTTGGTGCCATCGTGGAAATATTACCGGGCAAAGAAGGATTACTTCATATTTCGGAAATTGACTGGCGGCGAATTGCCAACGTGGAAGAAGTGCTCAAAGTCGGAGATGAAGTAGATGTCAAATTGCTTGAAGTGGATGGCAAAACCGGCAAACTTAAACTTTCACGTAAGCAGTTGCTTCCTAAGCCGGAAGGTTACCAGGAAAACAATCGTGAACGCGACAACAGGGGAAACAAGGATTACCGTGGCAAAGATCACCGTGATAACAGAGAGAATTACAACAGAGGTGGAAGCGATGAAAATCGCAGCAACAGGCCGGACAGACCACCCAGAAGATAATTTTTATTAACAAAATATTTCGATAAATCATTCGAAATATTTTGTTTATGTTTGCCTCTGTGATCTTTATTCAGATGTTTATCTGATTAAAATAACCATAAAAATCAATCGGCATGAGGCAACTCAAGATCACCAGGCAGCTTACTTATCGGGAGACTGTATCTCTGGATAAGTATTTTCAGGAAATCAGAAAAGAAGACCTGATTACTGCCGAAGAGGAAGTTGCTCTTGCCATGCGCATCCGGCAGGGGGACCACGAAGCACTGATCCGGCTTATCCGCGCCAATCTACGTTTTGTGGTTTCTGTTTCAAAACAGTATCAAAATCAGGGTTTAAGCCTTCCTGACCTTATCAGTGAAGGAAATCTTGGATTAATTAAAGCTGCTCTGAGATTCGATGAAACCCGCGGATTTAAGTTTATTTCTTATGCTGTTTGGTGGGTTCGTCAATCAATTTTACAGGCTTTGGCCGAGCACTCAAGACTCATTCGTTTACCACTCAATAAGGTGATTCTGTTGAACAAGCTGATGAAAACCCTGATTGATCTTGAACAAAAACTTGGCAGATCACCCGAACTGAGCGAACTTGCTGATTATGTTGGAGTGCCTGTCAGAACAGTCAAAGAACTGATGCGTTATGCGGAAAAACATCTTTCGGTGGATGCTCCTCTGGTGAATGACGAGGAGAGTACCATGCTTGATGTGATCAATTCTCCAGACCAGACTTCACCAGAACAACGACTCATCAGCGAATCTCTTCGTAAAGAAATAGAAAGTGTTATCGGGCAACTCACCCCCCGCGAAGCGGATGTGATCAGGTGTTATTTTGGGCTCGACGAAAGCTATCCAATGACCATGCAGGAAATCGGTGAACGTTTTGATCTTTCACGTGAAAGAGTGAGACAGATAAAAGAAACGGCAATCAAAAAACTAAAGGATAGTGTGCAATGTCAGGTTTTGAAAACCTATCTTGGTGGAGGATGATGATTATTTGGTTTCTTCTTCCTGATCTGTCATGAAAACGGCATCTTCACGAATCATTTCCTCAAGGGTTTTCCCTTGTTCACTTGCTTTTACCTTCACTGATTCAAGCCATTCCGGATCATCCATGATGCGTTGCTCATAATACCGGATTCTGTCTTCGCGCAAAGGTGATTTAAACAACTCCTGCCGCGCAAGATATTCAGCATCCACCTTAACCATTTCGTCGGCTGGCATTAAATAATTATCTGCTTTTTCGATAACCTGCCTGAGCCATGCTGAATCAGCATAAATGGATTCACGGAATTTTTCGATAAGCCGGTTGAGCTTGTAAATTTCAGGATACTCTTTTTCAAAAACGTAATCCGCATCTTTTTCCAGTTGGTCTTCAAAAGTAACTTTCTGGTTCTCTGCTTTTTTCCTGATATCGTTTACCCAGTTCACATCATTACTGATTACGTTCTTGAAATGGTCACGGCCATACCAGGTGAGAAAAATCTCCGGTTCCTGCACCCAGGACTGATAATAAGCTTCTTTGCGGATCGCTTCCTCGAGCGAAATTCCCTGATTTTCAATCTTTAATACTATGCTGTCGAACCAACCGGCATCCAGTCGGATTTGGTTTTCATAATTGTACACAATGTCTCCTGTATATTCAGGTGTATAAAGTTCGTACAACTGGTCAATGAAATTCCAGTCAAATTTGTATAAAAAGCGCTCGGTTACGCTAATCAGGATGATATCCTGCTTTTCGACCTCGGTTTTCAGATCAAGATCGCTGGTCCACTTTTCCTGAAAATAAAAATCAGGATACACCTTGGCATTGAAATACCAGAAAGCTTCGTTGGCAAACAAATGCGCGGGTACGCGGGTATTGAAAAAATTCCAGTAATAACTGTCGGCCACGGCAAGTACCATTGGTTTTGTTTTGCTGGTATCAGTGTTGAATCCGAAAACCGGATAGGGCATTGACTGATGAGGCAGATCAAACAAGAGATTGATTGTATTTCCGACATCATAATCGCTGTCGGCCAGCGAATCGTTGATGATGATCTTTTTGATAAAAAAATCCGGCATATCAATCTTGCGGATATTTTCCATAAAACTGATGAGGGTGTCAGCTACAAAAGGCATGGTGTGTTCGCTCCAATGAATCCCGTAAAGCGGATACAACGGATAGGTGGCTGTGTCTCTGGCATTAACAAATATCCGGTTCAGATCAAGTAGGTTAATCCCAAGCTCGTCGGCTTTTTGGCTTATGTATTCATAGTTGGAAAGCGATTTCCCTTTTTTCAAATAGCTGTCGGGAATGTTTTCAGGATAAGTTCGTGCTTTACCGGGTTCAAGTGCGAGGATCATATCAATATCAGACCGGGTTTTAAGGTAATGCTGTAAAAAGAGAAAACGGTTTAGTTTTTTGTCCAGCGTTGCCTTTCCGATAAAATCGTTACCTGTATAAGCTCTGATGTAATCGTATTCATAAAGCATGTTATTCTTTCCCACTACCACGCCTTCGGCATTTGCTTTTCTGAAAAGTGTGAAATCGAGCTGATTATTTAACCTGACAAAAAAAGGCCGGAAGCCAATGTGGTCTTCAATGTATCTGTCGAACTGATTTTGAAATGAACCATCCATCCATTTTGCCCATGAATATTCAGGACGCTGAACCAGCACAAAATCTCCGGTCAGCGGTCTGACCGGAATCCATTTAAAGGCATGCTGTATCAAAGGTAAAGCCAACAAAATGATAAGCAGAATGAAAATGATATGTTTGAAATTTATTTTCATGCTAAAAGCGGAAATAAATGAACGGATTGAAGGAGGAGGAGGTTAAAGAGCCGATACATACGATAAAAAAGACTATAGCGATAAGAATCATTAAAGTAATTACCCAGGTTTTTTTTGGCTGATTGAGCACGTGCATACACCAGATTTCAATTTTTCCAAAGGCTCCCACAAATGCAAACAGGGCACCGGCAAGTATCATGAAATTGAATTCGGCATTCATCCGAATGTTTGTAGTAACAGCATCAAAAGCAAACATCCGCCCGATATAGTCAAAAGCGAAATCCAGAGTTTCAGCCCTGAACAGCACCCAGCCTATCAGGGTAACGAAATAGGTAATTAGTATGTTGACATATTTTCCGAGCGGTTGGGTGATCTTTATCAGAAACATCCTGTCGGCTATGAGAAAAAAGCCGTGAAAAGCTCCCCATATCACAAAATTCCATGCAGCACCATGCCACAGACCTGAAAGCAAAAAAACAATCCAGAGGTTGAAGTAAAGCCGATATACTGAAACGCGGTTCCCGCCCAGCGGAATATAAAGGTAATCGCGCATCCACCGGCCAAGAGTAATGTGCCACCTTCGCCAAAATTCAGAGATATTTTTTGAAATATAAGGATTGTTGAAATTTTCGGGAAATTTGAATCCGATCATTCGGCCTAATCCGATTGCCATGTCAGAATAACCGGAAAAATCGTAGTAAATCTGGAAAGAATAAGCAATAATGCCAATCCATGCAAGCGGGGTTGAAATTTGTCCGGCCTGCATACTGAAAATTTTATCCACCTGTTCACCCAATACATTGGCAATCAATACTTTTTTCATTAATCCAACAACAAACCTGAAAAAGCCAAGAAGCCGTTCGTCTATGGTTTCTAATGTCCTTCGGTTTTCGATTTGATCGGCAATTTCGTTGAATCTCACAATGGGGCCGGCAATCAGTTGTGGAAACATCAGAATATACATGGCATAATCAGTAACTTTGTGCAGAGGGGGATGCACTTTTCGAAAAACGTCCACGGAATACGTTAATTTCTGAAAGGTAAAAAACGAAATCCCGATTGGTAAGACAACAGCACTCCAGCTTACCGGCTGAAGACCGAACCAGTCAATCATTTCGTTGAAATTGTCCACCAGAAAATTAGCATATTTAAACCATGCAAGCATCCCTACATTGATGACTACAGAAATCCCGAGTAAAATCCGTCGGGCTTTCATCAGTGTAGATTTATGAATTAGATCAACAATGTAATAATCAATCACGATAGACCCTATCACGATAAAAATAAAATTGGGTGCACCCCAGGCATAGAAAAAAATGCTGGAAAGCAGTGTGAAAAGGTTTCTGAGCTTCTGTGGCAGAAGGTAATAAACGATCAGGAAAGCAGGAAGAAAATAAAGTAAAAACAGACTGCTGCTGAAAACCATTTATATTTTGGTTGAAAATTGACTGCAAAAGTAAAGGATAATTATAAACCAAGAGAGGGTAAAAGACTATTTTTGCTTTCGTGAGTAAAGCATCTCCCATCGGAATTTTACCTGTCGAAACCTGGCTGAAAATGCCGGCTCAGCCTCTCATAATCGCAGGGCCTTGCAGTGCAGAGAGTGAATCTCAGGTAATGCATACTGCACAACTACTGGCTGATAGCGGACGAATTGCTGTATTCAGGGCGGGAATATGGAAACCCCGGACACGGCCAACAGGTTTTCAGGGTGCAGGCGAAGAAGGACTTAAATGGCTCAGGCAGGTTAAGCAATCTTTTGGAATGCCTGTTGCTGTTGAAGTGGCTACTCCTAAACATGCTGAACTTGCCCTCAAATACGACATTGATGTATTCTGGATCGGGGCACGCACAGTAGTAAATCCTTTTTCGGTAGAAGAATTAACAAATGTTCTGAAAGGAGTTGATATTCCTGTACTTGTCAAAAATCCCGTAAATGCTGATCTTCAGCTTTGGATTGGTGCACTGGAACGAATCAGCAGAGCAGGAATCAAAAAAATTGCAGCTGTCCATCGCGGGTTTTTCAGTCAGAAAAAAACCGCTTTCCGAAATGAACCGCTCTGGGAAATTCCAATTGAGCTCAAACGTCTTTATCCTGAATTGCCGGTTATTACCGATCCCAGCCATATTGCAGGCCGGCGTGATCTGATTCAGGAAGTTTGCCAGAAAGCCCTTGATCTTCAGATGAACGGACTAATGATCGAAGTGCACATCCGGCCTGAGGATGCACTCACTGACAATGCCCAGCAAATCACACCAAACGAACTGATCCGGTTGCTCAACACACTCATTCTGAGAAAGGAACAGACGACTGCGGAATCGTTCAGGTCGCTCGAATCACTCAGAGATGAAATTGACCAGATTGACCATGAAATTATTAACGCACTTGCCCGCCGAATGGATACCGTCGAAAAAATTGGTTACTTCAAGAAAGAAAACAATATTACCATACTTCAGATTAAAAGATGGTCTTCGTTGCTTGAAGCCAGGATCAATGAAGGTATTGCCATTGGTCTTGACGTCAGTTTTCTAAAGAAATTGCTGGATCTGATACACCATGAATCCATCAGCATACAAAACAGAATCATGAATAATAATGACAGACCGGAACACTGAGTCAGGTTATCATCTTCCAAATATTTTCCCAACTTTTACTCTTACCAGTCAGATTTTTAATAATTTTGCCAACCTTTTAATAAGCGAAAAATTTATATTTTACTAATTACTAAAACATAGTTTACTGGAACATGAAAGTATATCAAACTGATGAAATCAGGAACATTGCCCTTGTAGGAGGAGCAAAATCCGGAAAAACCACCCTGTCGGAGTGCATGCTCTTTGAGGGAGGTGTAATTAACAGAAGAGGCTCGGTTGACGATCAAAATACTGTATCAGACTACAGGGACATTGAGCACGAACGACAGAACTCAGTCTCTTCAACGGTAATGTATGCCGAATTTGAAGGGAAAAAGATCAACATTATTGACACTCCGGGTTTTGATGATTTTGTCGGAGAAGTTATTTCAGCACTCAAAGTAGTGGATACTGCTGTAATGGTCATTAATGCCCAGAATGGCGTTGAAGTGGGCGCCGAAATCAGTTGGAGATATACTTCGCGCAATCATACCCCGGTGGTTTTTGTAGTAAATCACCTCGAACATGAAAAATCAAATTTCGAAGAAACTGTTCGTCAACTAAAAACACAGTTCGGAAACCAGGTAACTATTTGTCAGTACCCTGTTAATGCAGGACTTGGATTTGATTCGGTAGTGGACCTGATAAAAATGAAATTGTATAAATATCCTGAAAATGGTGGCGAACCTCAGGTACTTGATATTCCTGCTTCAGAAAAAGACAAAGCTGATGAACTCCATGCCGAGTTAATCGAATCTGCTGCTGCCGGTGAGGATGCACTGATGGAAACATTTTTCGAAAATGGAACACTCACCGAAGAGGAAATGCTCAAAGGAATAAAAGCCGGATTAATAACCCGAAGCATGTTCCCGGTTTTTTGTATAAATGCCAAACACAATATGGGTGTGCGCAGACTGATGAGTTTTATTACCGACTCAGTTCCTGCTCCCAATGAGATGCAACCTGCAAAAACCACTACTGGTAAAGAGCTCAGGTGCAATACTTCCGATCCTCTGTCCCTCTTTGTCTTCAAAACTTCCATTGAATCTCATCTTGGTGAAGTTTCATTTTTCAAAGTGATGAATGGCGTACTGAATGAAGCAACTGATCTGGTGAATGCTACAAATAGTTCAAAAGAAAGATTGTCCCAATTGTTTCTTTTTGCCGGCAAAAACCGTGAAAAAATTGCACAAATCAATGCCGGAGATTTTGGTGCAACTATCAAACTGAAAAATACTTCCACCAACGAAACTTTGAATACTCCAAAGAATGCAGATGATATTGTGGAACCTATCGTATTTCCTGTACCAAAAATCCAAATGGCTGTAAAAGCCCAAAACCAGTCAGATGACGAAAAACTCTCTGCTATCCTCAACGATATGCATAAAGTGGATAAAACTTTCCATATCAATTATTCAAAAGAGATCAGACAGCTTATTGCCGGAGGTATGGGTGAGCTGCATCTGAACCTCATCAAATGGATGGTGGAAAATATCCACAAAATTCCGATGGAGTACTTCACCATGAAAATTCCCTATCGTGAAACCATTACCAAAAGCGCCAAGGCAGTTTATCGTCATAAAAAACAATCAGGTGGTGCCGGTCAGTTTGGCGAAGTCCATATGATGATTGAACCGTATTCTGAAGGTATGTCATGGACTACCGAATTTCCGGTTCGCGGAACTGATGAAATTAAACTGGACTGGGGTGGTAAACTCATCATGAACAACTGCATAGTGGGTGGAGCCATTGATGCACGTTTCATGCCGGCCATTATGAAAGGATTGATGGAAAAAATGGAAAACGGTCCGCTCACCGGTTCTTATGCCCGTGATATTGTAGTGTACGTTTACGACGGTAAAATGCACCCGGTTGATTCCAACGAAATTTCATTTAAACTGGCCTCCAGAAATGCTTTCAAAGAAGCTTTCAAAAACGCCGGACCAAAAATCCTCGAACCTATCTATGATGTTGAGGTGATTGTTCCCGAAGAAAAAATGGGTGACGTAATGACTGATCTTCAGGGCCGCCGCGCTGTAATTATGGGAATGGATTCTGAAGGAAATTACCAGAAGATAATAGCAAGAGTACCACTGGCCGAAATGAACCGTTACTCCACTGCATTGAGCTCTATTACAAGCGGCCGTGCAATGTATTCACTGAAGTTTGCCGAATATGCCCAGGTGCCCGGAGATGTTCAGACTGAACTTCTTAAAGCTCATGAAGCAGATCAGGCTGAGGAAGATTAAAAAGAATAAGAATTCAGATTACAGCCTGCCATTTATCATTTCTGTATTTTGTGGCAGAAAAATAAAGAAAAACCGGATTGCATCAATCCGGTTTTTTAATGTCCGCTGACAAAATATCAACAAATCCGAGAAAAAACCCATCTGATATTTCAAGTGTGTCTCCCCTGACTCCGTAAACTTTACATCCAAATTCGGCCATGACTTTAAGTCGCTCAATAGCAGGATTGTCAATAGGAAAAGACTTAATATCCGTAATTTTGAAATAACTCCCGTTTTGTTCAGCTTTCCATCCGGTTGATTTCCATAGTTCCCAATACTGAAAAGGATTGTAAAAGAGTATTTCAACTCCTTCGCCAAGGGTATCGGCATACAACTTATCACCCCTGGTGAAATAGTTTTTGATTTCAGAAAAACTTTCAAAAATGCCTGTATTCCATCCAAATACCGGTTGTCCGGCATACATTCCATTTTCGATGTTTACCGAAGTCCCGATAACAATCCCGGTGTCGGAGCTTTGAATAAGTGTGTGCGTGAAAAAATTCTGAATAACCTGTTGATAGACACAGGTTGCATCCGGCAGACTGAATTTGGTGAGGCACACAGAGTTGATGGTTACTGCGCTGTCGGCATGACTGGCAGAATAGCAGAGTTTTTGAAAACTGTTATTATTGCCCGGTATCAACAATTCACCTTCAAGGGCATTTGTTTCCGCGAAGTAACCTGAAATCTTCCCATTGTCGGGCAAATCAATCATAAACTCATCTTTTTCGATCCGGAAAAAACCTTCATTGGCAGTGAGTTTTCTTTGTTTTAAGACAGTGTCACTCCAATAGTTAAATTGCAGGTTGTACAATACCTGTCGCCCGTTAATTTTGCGAACTTCCAGTTCAAGGTAGGTCATTTGGGAAGTGTTTCCTTTCCAAATTCCTTCATAAGGGGCTTCCTGCGATGGAAAAGTCTTTTCATCCATACTGCAGGTTGTCAGGATAAAAAGGGCAGAGATGAAAATCAACAGCTTGGAGAAAAGATTTTTTTTTGAAAAATCAAAGCAGATTTTCATTTTGATGAGTCTTGCTGCTGGCTTTTCCTGATTTTTGACGATAGAAAGTGATGACTTTTTTTAATGCATCCAACTCAATGGGTTTTTCCACAAACCCAATATGGCCGTATTTTTTGGCAAAAGGCTCGAGGGATGCGTAACCTGTGATAAAAACCGTTTCGAATGAGCGTACCGGAAAAATATCAAGCAGTTCAAGGCCACTGCCCTGCGGCATATTAATATCAACAAATACAAGATCAGGTTTTAGTTCTTTGATCACCTCAATTGCATCTTGTTTTGAAGTAGCAGTGCCGACAACCTTCAACTGGTTGTCAATTTTTTGAAGCATGTCTTTTAATACGTCAAAAACGACAGCTTCGTCATCAACAATAACAATTTTAACCATAAACTACTGATTTAGGAATATTATAAAAAAGCACGAGAACTTAGCCGTTGGAAGGAAGCAAAAGTAAATAAAAATTATGGTTTTACCAGTAACGTGGATGAAAATGTCATTTTTTTCAGGAAATAACTCCACTCCCAAGACAAATAGCAGCATCGGGAGTATATATCACACCAAACTGACCAGGTGCCACACCCGAAATTGCTTTGTCGGCCGTCAGGATGGATTTATTTCCGTCTTTTTTCAGTTGTCCGTTATTGAATTCGGGTTGATGACGTATTTTAAATTTAACCTGCCGGGGGTGAATATAATCACGATCAGCATGTGTATTGATGAAATGAAAATCGTCAAGAGTGATAACCTCTTTGTACTGGCTTATCGGATCATAACCATTTGAAACCCAGATTATATTTTCTTCAATGTCTTTTTTTACAACAAACCAGGGCCCCTGTGCAAGCCCGAGTCCCTTGCGCTGACCAATGGTATGGAACCAAAGCCCGTGATGCCTGCCGAGTAGTTTCCCGGTTTCCAGCTCCCTGATTTCACCCGGATTCTCCCCGACATATCGTCGGATAAAATCGCTGTAGTTGATTTTTCCTAAAAAACAAATCCCCTGGCTGTCTTTACGATAGGCTGATGGTAATTTTTCGAGAATTGCTTTTTGTCTTACTTCACTTTTTAAAAGATTCCCGATCGGAAAGATTAATTTGGAAAGCTGCTGCTGCGAAATCTGTCCGAGAAAATAGGTCTGGTCTTTAAAACTATCCTTAGCTGTACCAAGATATTTTTCTCCTTCAATGGTCAGGGTGGTAGCATAATGGCCGGTGGAAATCAGATCAAAATCGTGTCCGTATTTTTCTTCAAATGCGCCAAACTTTATCATTTTGTTGCACATGATATCCGGGTTTGGCGTCTGACCACTTTTCACGTTGCTGATGGTGTAGGCAATCACTCTTTCCCAGTATTCTTCCTGAAGTGAGACAAGTTCAAGTTTACAACCATATTTTGCTGCAATGTAGCTGACAATTTCCTCATCTTCTTCAGCCGGACAATTCACCCAGGCCGGATCGTCCTTTAATCCGATCTGAATATAAAAGATATGCGGGTTAAAACCCATTTCTTTGAGCAGTGGTATTGTTACTGAACTGTCAACACCACCCGAAACAAGTGCGGCAATGGTCATTATTAAGTATTAATAATACAACAACGAAATATCAGTGGTTACATTACATCAGTTTTTGATAGGCTTTCCACCACCGGTCAGGAATCTCATTTTCGGTTGCTTTCAGATAATCCCGGTAACTGCACGGAACCATCACATGCCTGCTTAATGCGGTTTCTTTGTCTTTACTGACAGGCAATTGCATCCACCAGCGATCTGTTATTTTACTCTTATAAAAAATCAGGTCGTTTTTAGTGCCCGACATAGAAACAATGTATTTTATAAAGTCATTGCTGTTTTCGACAGGATAGTCATTTTTGCGCAAAGAATAGCCTTCCATAAAATACCAGATCATCTGGGCAATGAGGTGGGCAGTCTGGCCATTTCTGTCGAACAAAGGATTCATTTCGAAAAGACCGAGACAGGAAAGCCTTTCGGACATGCCTGCGTAGCGTAAAAGCTGACAGACTTCTTCACCATAAAAACCATTGGGAGAGGCATTGGCATTTCCCGGAGCGTCCGACTGACGAACGGAAGAGATATCGAAGGTTACAAAATCAGCATTTCGGATCATTGGCTCAGCCTCAGTGAGATTGGACCGAATTTCCCCCAGCCTGCAGGTGTCGAAAAAAAGATTGTTTAACAGCCTGATATCAGCCTGGTCAACAAAATATGACTGGTATCCGATGTTGGTAAAATTGAACAGAAAATTGGGTTTTCGCAGAATGATTTTCGAAAGATAGGATTTAGCTACGTTTTCAGCCTGTGCAAGTTCATTGTCAATCAGCGCATCAATACTTACCATATTAATAACCCTGCTGATGCTTTCAAAAGCCAGGTATATCGGATAAGTAAGTTCCTGACTACCACCAAGTACAACCGGAATGACATTGGCTTTGAGCAATTCTGCAATCACTGATTTCAGGGCAAAATGTGTGTCGCTTACTTTTTCTCCATGTCGGATATTTCCCAGATCAACAATATTCAAATTACTGTTGACGGGATAAAGTCTGTAGAGGTATTTTCTGATCTGGTCGGGAGCCTGGGCACATCCTTCATTATCGGGGGAGGTGCGGTCTTCATTTACTCCGATCAAAGCCATGTCAGCCAGTGGGAGGGAATCCTCAAAACCAGCCGGTTGTAAACAGGTTATGTAATCGCCAAGGCGGCTTTTCTGCTTGTTTTGAGTAAAACCAATTTTTTCGGTGTCAATTTGCTCAAAAAAGATAGAAGCTTCCATAGATTACGGGTAATTATTTTTTTGATTTTGACCTGACTGCTTTTTTTCTGGTTGTCTTTTTTTCCTGTGTTTTGCCATTGTTATCAATGATTTTTCGGCACTCTTCCTCGGTAAGTGTTTTTGGATCAACCTCTTTAGGAATTTTGTAATTGTTTTTCTGGTAGGCGATGTATGGCCCCCATCGCCCGTTGAGTACCTGGATAGGGTCGCTGCCGTCAAAGGTTTGAATGATTTTTTCCTGATCGGATTTACGCTTTCTCTCGATGATCTCTATGGCTTCTGCTTCGTTGATTGAAAGGGGGTCGTTTCCTTTGCCGAGTGAATAAAAATTGGATTTATGCCGTACATAAGGACCAAATCTGCCGGTGGAAACTACTAATTTTTCACCTTCATAAGTACCAATCTCACGTGGTAATTTGAATAAATCAAGTGCTTCTTCAAGGGTAATATTTTCGAGTGTCTGACCTTTTTTAAGTGCTGCAAATCTTGGCTTTTCCTTACTTTCAGTATCCCCTATCTGCACAATGGGACCAAAGCGGCCAATTTTGGCAAAGACATTTTTTCCACTTGCCGGGTCTGTGCCTATTCGACGTTCGCCACTGAATTTTTCACTGCGTTCAATGGTATTTTCCACATTTTTATGAAAAGGTCCGTAAAACTCATCGATCATTCTGTTCCAGACTTTTTGCCCCATGGCGATTTCATCAAATTGCTTTTCAACCCTTGCAGTGAACTGATAATCCATGATATTCAGAAAATACTGCATCAGAAACCGGGTTACCACAATTCCGATGTCCGATGGAAGCAGTTTTCCTTTATTCTGACCTGTTTTTTCAGTTTTGGCGGTTTCCTTTATCTTACCGTTTTTGAGGGCAAAAATCTTGTAGTTTCTTGTTGTTCCGTCACTGTCGCCTTTGAAAACATATTCCCGTTTTTGTATCGTTGAAATGATCGGTGCATACGTTGAAGGCCTTCCTATTCCCAGCTCTTCAAGTTTTTTCACCAGCGATGCTTCATTGTATCTTGCAGGTGGCTGAGTAAATCGTTCGGTCGCATCCATGTGTATCATTGAGAGCGCCTGGCCGACAACAAGTGAGGGCAACATATCTCTTTTTTCTTCGGCATCTTCATCATCGGTGGATTCGAGGTAAACTTTCAAAAAGCCGTCAAAAAGAATGATTTCTCCCTTGGCAACGAGGAAATCAGGGACAGTGGAAACGGCAATGTTAACCGTTGTCCGTTCCAGTTTTGCATTGCTCATCTGTGAGGCAATAGTCCGTTTCCAGATCAGGCTGTAGAGCTTTTTCTGATCAATAGTTCCATCGGTCGTCTGGTGTTCAAAATAGGTTGGTCTGATGGCTTCATGAGCTTCCTGTGCACCTTTGGTTTTGGTGGTATATTGTCTGAGATGATGGTAATTTTCGCCATAAAGGTTAATGATTTCTTTTCTGGCCATATTTAAGGCGAGGTCTGAAAGATTAACCGAATCGGTACGCATGTAGGTAATTTTTCCCGATTCGTAAAGCTGTTGGGCTACCTGCATGGTTTTAGAAACGCTGAAACCAAGTTTTCGGCTTGCTTCCTGTTGCAGAGTGGATGTGGTGAATGGCGGAGCAGGGGATTTTTGAAATGGTTTGGTTTCAATGTCACTTACTGTAAAGCTGGCGTCAATGCAACGATTGAGAAAACCGATAGCCTTTTCTTCGGATTCAAACCTCTGGGGGTGTTCTGCTTTGAGCAGGTTTTGGTTTTTTTCTTTATTGGCATCAAATTCTGCAGTTATGCGATAAAAAGGAACTATCCTGAAATTCTTAATTTCTTCTTCACGTTCGACGATCAGGCGGACTGCAACAGATTGAACTCTTCCGGCCGATAATGCCGGTTTTACTTTTCGCCAGAGCAACGGGGAAAGCTCAAACCCGACCAGACGATCCAATACCCTGCGGGCTTGCTGGGCATTCACAAGATTTAAATCAATGGTGCGCGGGTGTTTTATTGCATGTTCGATAGCTGATTTTGTAATCTCATGAAAAACAATACGTTTAGTGTTTTCATCATTCAAATTAAGCTCATCGAACAAGTGCCAGGAAATGGCTTCTCCTTCTCGGTCTTCATCCGTTGCCAGCCAAACTGTTTCTGATTTCGAAGCCAGTTTTTTCAACTCGTTGATGATCCGTTTTTTATCATCTGATATCTCATAATTTGGTTTGAAATCATTGGCAACATCAACACCGAGTTGTTTCTTGGAAAGATCGCGGATATGTCCGAAGCTGGATTTGACCGTATAGTCAGCACCGAGAAATCTTTCAATGGTCTTGGCTTTTGCAGGTGACTCAACGATTACCAGATTTTTTGTCATAATTATCCAGTTTTTTTGGGCTGCAAAAGTAAACATTAAATTTTGTTCGAAATTCAATGATTGAAGGCACTCGAATTTTAGCTTGTGATTGATTTCAAATTTTAATTCCAACAATCACTGACTTTATTTGTTGTTATGTCAATAGGTTAGCCGGAGGTGTTCCTTGGGCTGATTTTCAATCACCAGCAGATGGTGTGAAAAATGCAGTAAATCATAAGTTCTTCAAACCAAAAAATGAATTGAAATGATGACTTCAACTGAAATTTATCTGTGGGCATTACCATTGATTATAGGTATGATGACGCTGATTTGGATTGCCAGTGTTTTTCTTAAAAATGCCAGTATTGTTGATCCGTTCTGGGGTTTTGGATTTGTTGTAGTTGGGATATTTTATTTTTTGATGACTGATTTTTTGTCAATAAGACAAAACCTGGTGTTGTTGCTGGTATTCATCTGGGGCTTGCGACTATCGGGTTATCTTTTATGGCGTAATTGGGGAAAGGAAGAGGATTACCGATACCAGAATTTCCGGAAAAATTATGGCGAGAAGCGATACTGGTGGATCAGTTACTTTCAGGTGTTCCTCTTACAGGGATTACTGATGTGGCTTATTTCAGCCCCATTGCTCGGTGCTATGCAGGGTTCAGGTACAGTACAACTGAGTGTGATTGATTATCTGGCTGTCGTTTTATGGATCATCGGAATTGCTTTTGAAGCAGGCGGTGATTTTCAGCTGGCCAGATTTAAATCCAACCCGGCAAACAAAGGAAAAGTGCTGGATAAAGGTTTTTGGAAATTTACACGACATCCTAATTACTTTGGTGATACTGCTGTTTGGTGGAGTTTCGCCCTCTTTTCCATAGCGGCAGGGGCTTATTGGTCAGTGCTGGGCTCTCTTCTTATGACGGTATTAATTATAAAAGTTTCAGGTGTTGTGCTGCTCGAACGAAACCTGAAAGATCAAAAACCACATTATCAGGCATATATCAAACGGACAAGTGCTTTTATCCCCTGGTTCCCCAAAAAGAATGTTTAATTTTTGTCTTAAATAATCCGAAAATAATTAAACAAAATCTGCTGACAGTACGTTAAATCCTGAGAATTAGTAAGAAATGACAGTTGATTTGTTTGGAATATCCTTAAATGGCTGGATGTTACTTTTCATTGCATGGGGACTGCCACTGACATATTACCGCAGCAGGTTCCGTAAGATAGTTTATCAAACCGGGCACTGGTCAATAAATTTTAAACCATTGTTTGGTTTGGAATTACGCGGATTGTTTGGAAATCTCTTCCCGGATAATCCGGAATATATAAAAATGCGTAATTTCTACAGGTTTTATCTGTTGGTTTACTTTACTTTGTTCGCTATTTACCAAATTTAAAGTAAGAAAATGATGAAAATTATTAAACAATCCGAGAAGGCAATCATCATCACATTGATAATTTTGATGACCTTGATGCTGGTGATTGCCACAATCAACCTTGGCATAACTGTATTTGAAAAATTTCTTGAAGCTCCCCGTTTTCTTATCACGCCGCAGGGACTGATGAGTATTTTCGACAGTTTTCTGATTGTTCTCATCGGCATTGAATTGCTGGAAACCATTCGTACATTCCTGAAAGACAATGTGATTCATGTTGAGGTGGTAATGCTTGTGGCTATTATTGCCATCGCCCGTAAGGTTATTATCATTGATTACGAACAATATTCAGGTCTTGAACTGATTGGTATAGGAGGGTTGATTATCACGTTGTCTCTCGGATATTATTTTATCCGCAAAGCCCTTTACAGTTACTGCGAGCCTAAGCCAACCATAATTCAATCACCAAAAACACATCAGGAATGAATAAAAAAGTAACGGTTATCGGTGCTGGATTTTCGGGAATATCTGCTGCAACAGGACTTGCCGATAAAGGCTTTGATGTTACTGTGCTGGAAAAAAATTCAACTGCCGGTGGAAGAGCACGAAAGTTTTCGGCCGATGGTTTTACATTCGACATGGGGCCAAGCTGGTACTGGATGCCCGATGTATTTGATTCCTATTTTGCATCTTTTGGTAAAAAAGTTTCCGATTATTATGACCTTCAACGTCTTGATCCTTCCTACCGGATATTTTTCGGGAAAGATGATATTGTTGATCTGCCTGCTGATCTGGATAAAATAGCTGAGCTTTTTGAATCTTTAGAAAAAGGTGCCGGCGAAAAATTGAAAATCTTTCTCGCTGAAGCTGAATTTAAGTACGAGGTAGCTATGAAGGATTTTGTTTCAAAACCAAGTCTTTCTTTCCTCGAGTATGCTGATTTGAGGTTGCTAAAAGCTGCACTGCGCATGCACATGTTTACTTCATTCCACCATTATACCCGGAAGTATTTTTCGCACCCGCGATTGCTTCAGATGCTTGAATTTCCGATTCTTTTCCTTGGCGGAACAGGCAAAAAAACACCGGCACTTTACAGCCTGATGAACTACGGCGACATGAAGCTTGGTACCTGGTATCCCCGTGGAGGAATGTTCAGGGTTGTTGAAGCTATGGTAAATCTGGCCGAAGAAAAAGGAGTGAAATTCGTTTTCAATACACCTGCCGAAAAATTCATCTTCAACGGTTCTTCAATTACTGAAACCATTGCAGGAGACAAATCCTATCCGACAGATTATTTGGTTGCTACCGGCGATTATCATCATATTGAGCAGGAACTGTTGCCCGTTCATTTTCGCAAATATTCCAAAAAATACTGGGATTCAAGAGTGATGTCCCCGGCATCTTTACTCTGGTATGTCGGTTTGAACAAAAAGCTTGAACACTTTCTTCATCACACCCTGCTCTTTGATGAAGAATTTGCCCCCCATGCAGGGTCAATTTATGAGAAGCCCGGCTGGCCTGAAAAACCTTCCATTTATGTAAGTGTTACTTCCAAATCTGATCCTCATGTTGCTCCCGAAGGTCACGAAAATATTTTTTTCCTGATTCCTGTTGCACCGGGATTGCAGGACAGCCCCGAAATTATGGATAAATATTTCAGCCTGATCCTGAAAAGAGTGGAAAAACTGACTGGTGAAAACCTTGAAAAGCATATCGTATTCAAGCGACCTTATTCACATTCTGACTTTATAGCTGATTATAATGCTTTTAAGGGAAATGCCTACGGACTTGCCAACACCTTGTTGCAAACTGCTTTTTTAAAGCCTTCGGCAAAAAGCTCAAAAGTTAAAAATCTTGTCTATGCCGGTCAGCTCACTGTGCCGGGACCGGGCGTTCCGCCTGCCATCATTTCCGGACAAATTGCAACCAGGCTTATCGTCGAAACTGAAAAATAGCGCTATATGAAAGACCTGTTTGACATGATCTCCAAAAAGTCGAGTAAGATGACCACGATTACTTACAGTACATCTTTCTCAACGGGAATACGTTTTTTCAGTAAAAAATTTCATGATCCAATTTATGCTATCTATGGATTTGTAAGGTTTGCAGATGAAATTGTGGATACTTTTCATGATTTTGACAAGAAAAAATTGCTGGATAATTTTACGCGCGATACTTATGCAGCCATCGAGGACAAAATCAGTCTGAATCCCATTCTGAACAATTTTCAATGGGCAGTCAACAAATACAATATCGAGCGTGAGTTGATCGATACTTTTCTGCGAAGCATGGAAATGGATCTTTACAAGGAAGATTACGACCGACGGGGTTATGAGGAATACATCCTCGGATCGGCTGAAGTGGTTGGTCTGATGTGCCTGAGGGTGTTTTGTGAAGGCAAGGATGCAATGTATAATGATCTCAAACCTTCTGCAATGCGCCTGGGTGCTGCTTTTCAGAAAATCAACTTTCTGCGTGATCTGGGATATGACTATCAAAGACTTGGGCGTACTTATTTCCCGGGTGTGGAGATTAAAGATTTTAATGATGAGTTGAAACGAAAGATTGAGAATGAAATTGAAGCTGATTTTCTGGCAGGGCTTCACGGAATAAGAAAACTTCCCCAGGGTGCCCGGTTCGGCGTTTATGTGGCTTATGTTTATTTTTATGAGCTTATGAAGAAAATCCGAAAACTCCCGGCTGACAAAATTCTACATGAACGTGTCCGCATTCCAAACCCCCAAAAATATGTTCTTCTGGCTGAAGCCTGTATTAAAGACAAATTGAACCTGATATGACAAGACCAGCCATTATAATGTTTTTGTTTACCCTCACTCTGCCTGTTTTTGCGCAGTATTCCCTCAACCGATTGCGCAGTGGTTTTTTTTCAATGAAGGATGAACCTTGTGGACAGGTAGAATTTTTTGAGCGCATCAAAAGTAATTCTTACTCCTCTCCTGTGCACCAGGCATATGCCGGAACTGCCGAAGCTGCATCGGCCGAGTGTGCCGGCGGGCCAATGCAAAAACTAAGATATTTTAACAGGGGTAAAGACAATATTGAGGCCGCAGTCGCAAGCGATCCTGACAATCCTGAAATACGTTTTATGCGCTTTGCTACCCAGTCCAATATTCCGTCATTTCTGTTTTACAACAATATGGATGATGACATAACCCTGATTCTTGATCAGTTGTCCGTACTGATTATCTCTCCGGCTGATAGCAGTTTTTGGATCAAAGCAACCCGCTTTATTATCAATTCTGGGAAACTGAATGAGGAAGAGTTGAAAAAAACTGAAAACCTGCTTCGACGCCAATAATCTTAAATAAATCGTTTAATCCTGCAATTTCAAAAGAAATACGGAGTTTAAAAAATTCTTAACGAAACCTGCAACATGATGGAAAAAGTTATTTTGGTTGATGAATCCGATAATCCTGTCGGCGAAATGGAAAAAATGGAAGCTCATAAAAAAGCAGTTCTCCATCGCGCATTTTCCATTTTTGTGTTCAATGATAAAAATGAACTCATGTTGCAGCAGAGAGCACTCAATAAATACCACTCGCCAGGCCTCTGGACAAATACCTGCTGCAGTCATCCACGATCAGGTGAGGAGTTGCTTGAAGCTGGTCATCGCCGTCTCAGGGAAGAAATGGGTTTTGATTGCGAATTGCAAAAAATCTTCGATTTTATCTACCGGGCAAAACTTGATAAAGGGCTTACCGAACACGAG
Source organism: Sphingobacteriia bacterium (assembly GCA_009930115.1). Classification (GTDB taxonomy): domain Bacteria; phylum Bacteroidota; class Bacteroidia; order Bacteroidales; family 4484-276; genus RZYY01. The sequence continues at coordinate 36,968 of RZYY01000008.1, forward strand.
TTCGATCATGTTTTGTTTGGCCGTTACAACGGAATCCCTCTCATCAATCCAAACGAAGTCAGTGCATGGAAGTGGATGAGCATGAACGATATAGCTGCTGACATGCATAAGCGTCCCGAAAACTACACTGTCTGGTTCAGGATTGCTTTTAATCGCGTCAACGAATACGTCGGCAGGCAGTAGAATTTTTACTTTTTTGTGGTGAACCTCATTTTGCGTTAATTTGTATTTTTGACGAAAAAAAAACGCTTCAAATGATGTTGACAAGAAAATTTTTCCTGCTGCTCATTGGCCTATTCGCACTGACACCTGTAAAACCGCAGTCGGTGGAAGAGCTAAAAAATGAGATAGGGCGGCTCAGCGAACGTATTCAGGAACTGAGTTATCAGTTCGATATCATCAACAAAAATATTGATGACGTACTCTGGTTTCACAAAGTTGGGGACGTGGCATTTGTCGATAAAGTTTATATTTACGGTCCGCCAAAATGGAAAGAAGAAAATCCCACTGCTCAGGGTGCAGGAAATCCGGTAAAATTCTGGAGTTATATTTTTATCCCCAGATCAGCAGAACCAGATGGAAAATATCCATTGCTTGTTTTTCCGCATGGTGGTGTACATGGCGATTTTACTACTTATTATACCCACATAGTGAGAGAACTCATGGCCCAGGGTTATATCGTGATAGCACCCGAATACCGGGGCAGCACAGGATACGGCAGAAGCTTCCAGCAGAGTATTGATTATGGCGGTCTGGAAGTCGAAGATGCCAAAGCCAGCCGTGATTATATGATCGAAAATTTTGATATTGTGGATAAAAACCGTGTAGGCATCATTGGATGGAGTCATGGAGGGCTTATTGCGCTGATGAACATTTTCGACCATCCCGATGATTACCAGGCAGCCTTTGCCGGCGTTCCGGTCAGCGATGTTATTGCCCGAATGGGCTACAAAACTCAGGATTACCGCGATTTATACTCAGCAGAGCATCACATCGGACAAACGGCCTACGAAAATGTGAACGAATATCGCAGGCGCTCTCCGGCCTGGAATACCCATAAAATGAAAAATACACCCCTACTTATTCACACCAATACCATCGACGACGACGTGAACGTGCTCGAAGTGGAACATCTTATCAAATCGTTAAAAGCTGACGGAAAAAAATTTGATTATGAAATATTTCAGGCTGTTCCCGGAGGCCATTCTTTTGACCGGATGGATACCAGGGAAGCCATTGAGATCAGGATTGATATATATAAATTTCTGGCTAAAAATCTTAACCCGCCTGATCCGATTTCCGGCAAGAGATCACTGCGAAAAGCTGCTTACCGGTTCTAACACAAATAAATGTTCCGGCTGTCAAACATGAAAAATTATTCCCAGAACAGATACCTGACAATTAGACTAATTACAAATTAGATATTTAAATACCGAAATTATGCGAAGACGGTTATCTTTGCAGGCTAACTTAATTCTCATCATTAACTCAAAGATGAAATGTCCAAAATATTCTCACTCTCTGAAGCCGGATCAATAGCAATACACAGTATGGTGCTCATTGCAAGGGCTGAAAACGGAATGAATGTACTGAAAATTTCAGAACGTACCGGCTCTTCCCGGCATCATGTGGCAAAAGTACTACAGCGACTGACCAAGGATGACTTCCTCTATTCCAATCGCGGCCCTCATGGAGGTTTCAAACTGAAAAAACCTCCGGAACAAATTTCATTGCTCGAGATTTATGAGGCCATCGAAGGGAAAATTGTAGTCAGTGAATGCCCGATGGAAAGCCCGATTTGCCCTTTCGACAAGTGCATTTTTGGCAACATTATCACAGAAATGACCCAAAGATTTAAAGATTTTCTGGCCGACAGTAAGCTGGTGGATTTTTTACATGGATATTAGCGCTGACTTGCAGTTGAAAATCTCTCTTAGCTCCGGTTTGCCGGGTAATGTGACCTTGTATTGGCGTTAAACATCAAAAAGGTTCAACATCACTATGTTCATGTTGAAGCTATCTGTCTTTTTTACCGGCTGAACAATTCGGAAACTTAATTCCTGCGCAATTCCAACCCGATTTATCTTCGGCATAGCAGTTTGTAAAAGAAGATTGCTGGTGTGTCGGATAAATCAAAACATCAATCACTCAACCAAATTCCATATCTTTGCAAAAAAAATCTGAAGGAATTTCATGGAAATTCAATCAATAAAACAACGATTTGGCATTATTGGGAATGATCCGAAACTGAGCAGAGCCATTGATATAGCCCGTCAGGTTGCGGCAACTGACCTTACTGTGCTGATAACCGGTGAAAGTGGAACAGGCAAGGAAGTATTTCCGCAAATTATTCATCATCTGAGTTCCCGCAAGCACAAATCATATATTGCAGTCAACTGTGGAGCTATTCCTGAAGGAACCATTGATTCTGAATTGTTTGGCCATGAAAAAGGATCATTTACCGGAGCTCATGAAGCACGTAAAGGTTATTTTGAGGAAGTAAACGGGGGTACGATATTTCTGGACGAAGTTGCCGAGTTGCCTCTTTCCACTCAGGTAAGATTGCTCAGGGTGCTCGAAACAGGTGAATTTCTGAAAGTAGGCTCTTCCAAAGTAATAAAAACTGACGTGAGGGTGATTGCAGCTACCAACGTGCAGATTACCGAAGCTATCCAGCGCGGGAAGTTCAGGCAGGATCTGTATTACAGGCTCAATTCGGTACCTATTCAAATTCCGCCACTACGCGACCGTAAAGAAGATATACACCTGCTCTTCAGAAAATTTGCCAACGATTTTGCTGAAAAATACCGCATGCCCGCACTGCAACTTACCGACGAAGCTGTTACACTGCTCATCAATTATCGCTGGGACGGTAACATCAGACAATTGAAAAACATCACCGAGCAAATTTCAATTATCGAAAGTGAGCGGTTGATTACCCATCAAACGCTGATCAAATACCTGCCCAAAACCACAATGGTTTCTTTGCCGGTGCTTTACTCCAAAGATGACTTCAATCATGACCTTACCGACAGGGATATTCTCTACAAAGTGCTCTGGGACATGAAAAAAGATATCAACGATCTGAAACGTACGATTTTCGAGTTGTCCCAAAAAAGCGACACTAAACATCTTCAGGAAAGTGATCCTGTTCTCATCAAAAAGATCTATCACGACGTTAGCAATGAAACAAAGGATTTTGACAGTAGTGTGCTCAACGATGGAGATTACGAACAAATTACCGAAGAAGTGGCAAACGAGAATTCCCGTGCGGAAGAATCATTGTCAATTCAGGAAAAGGAAATTGACCTGATCAAAAAAGCTTTAGCCAGATACAACGGAAAACGTAAACTGGCTGCCAAAGACCTTGGAATTTCTGAGAGGACACTCTACAGGAAAATTAAAGAATACGACATCAGCTAAATGAAAATCAGAATACTGACCGGATTTTCCCTGTTACTCCTTCTGGTTGTAATCAACCTTACATCCTGCCGGATGAGCTATTCTTTCACCGGAGCTTCCATCCCCCCGACCGTACAAACCATTCAAATTGATAATTTTCCGAATAACTCCATGCTGATTAATCCGCTGCTCAGCCAGGAATTAACCGATGCCCTTCGAAACAGGTTTCAGTCACAAACAAATCTTACGCTTGTGAACAACGATGGCGATCTGGTGATCAGTGGTGAAATTACCGATTACAATACCAGACCAACAGCAATTCAAGGTGACGATGTTGCTGCACTCAACAGGCTGACCATCACCGTAAAAGTGAATTTTTCCAATACGGTTGATCCTTCTCAAAGTTTCCAGAATCAAACCTTCTCACGGTTCGAAGAATATCCGAGTACCCAGGACCTGATGACCGTCCAGGATGTGCTGATTAAACAAATCAATGAATACCTTGTTGATGATATATTCAACCGGACAGTCGTAAACTGGTAATACCGGATAAGGAAATTGAGCTGAATAGATTGGTATTTAAAACAAAAAAATAGTGGCACTCATAAAAACATTAAAAGGAAAATCACCCATATTTGGCAGTAATTGTTTTCTGGCTGAAACAGCCGTAATTATCGGTGATGTAATTATGGGAGACAATTGTACGGTCTGGTTTAATGCAGTGTTGCGCGGCGATGTTCACTTTATCCGCATTGGCAATCAGGTGAACATTCAGGATGGTGCTGTAATTCACTGCACGTATAAAGTAGCTCCGGTCAACATCGGTAATTTCGTTTCCATAGCCCATAATGCTATTGTGCATGGTTGTACCATTCACGATCACGTACTCATCGGAATGGGAGCCATTATCATGGATGGCGCTGTCATCGAAAGTAATTCCATTATTGCTGCAGGTGCGCTGGTTTCAAAAAATACTGTTGTGAAATCAGGGTCGGTATATGCAGGCGTTCCGGCTGTAAAGATCAAGGATATCGACATCAGTCTCTCCGAAGGTGAAATACACCGTATTGCCGGGAACTATACAAAATACGCATCCTGGTACAGAGAATAGTTGATTTGCCTGTTTAAGGATGATCCCCAATAAAAACCCCGAATAATGTTTGACCGGGATTCCATGGCTTTATGAACAATTGAACAGGCCTGGAATTAAAGCAAAATCAACCTTTGCATGATTCTTGGCCATTATTTCACATTTCAAAGGAATCGTCATAAGCCCAACCTGAAAACTATGCTGCGTGTAATTTCCAGGTCAGTTGTAAATCAGAAAAAATCAGAACCGGCAAAAATTGTTTAACTGTTTTCTTTGGCTTTATTGTTTTCAAAGTATAAACTTTAGCAGTTAATATAAAAAGCTGACAATCAAAGTCAATACCATTTAAATGACAGCAACGAAAGTATATGATGCGACCTGCCTGCAGCATACCAGGTAAATTGACAACTTGTAAATTTGTAACGATTATCAGCAGTATGGCAAAGAATTTTTGATTAGTTTTGAGCCGGATATTTTTAGGGGAAAAATTTGATGATGAAACTCATCCCTTTACTTGCAATTGTATTCTTTCTGAACAATGTCAGACTTTACAGCCAAAGTGTTGACCCGGACAATATACGCAATTCTGGAGTGTACTACTGGGGAACCGGAACAGGCAATAATTATCAGGAAGCACAGCGCAATGCACTTTCAGCTTTGTCTGAAAGCATTCAGGTAGAAATCAAACACAATTTTGAATCAGTTGTCAGAGAGGTAAATGGTAATTTGGAAGAATATGTAAAAAGTGTGGTTACTACATATTCATCTGCTGTATTGAGAGATTACGAAACTAAAGTACTGAACGAAAAACCAGGACAGCATGAAGTGCTGGTTTACATCGAAAGGTCCCGACTGGAGGATTATTACAACACCCTGAAGCAAACAGCAGATGACTATATTTTTCATGCCACAAGAGCCGAACAGGATCTCAGAATTGCTGATGCATTGCGCTATTATTACTGGGCACTTTTACTTACACGCGGACATCCTGACAACGAAAAGCTGAGAAGCACTTTTGGCGGTCAGAAAGAAGAAGCAATCTGTCCTGGCATTTACGACAGGATCAACAACATACTGTCATCTTTGAATGTTACAGTTACTGCCTTCAAAACATTTACCAATCCCCTGCGCAGTGAAGCCGATCTGCTTTTTACCTATCAAAACAAACGTATCCAGGATTTGGACTATACTTACTGGATTGGTGATGGTTTTTCGGGAGTAATAAGCGTAAATAATGGAATAGGAGCAGCAACATACGAGGGCGAATTTTCCGAAAACCTCAGGTCTGTTCGTTTACTTTTTGAATATCAGTATAAGAATAAAGCCGAACTGGATCGCAATATCACAAGAATGTTCGACAACATTGACATGTTACCCTTCTTTTCAAAAGCCGAACATAATGTTCCTGTTATAACCAGACAGGCAGAGGTGCTTACATCACCATTAAAAAGACTTCAATTTGAAACAATAGGGAAAGGACTCCCTGATTTTGAGAATTGCAGAAATGTCATTTTGGAGGTGATTGATGCAGTTCAGAACAAAAATTTCGGACTAGTTGAAAAACACTTTACACCAGGTGGATTTGCAATTTTTCAGCAACTTATTGCAGCCGGAAACGTCACGGTGTTAAGTGAGCAGATGGATACACTACAATTGATACAGGCAGGTGATGAAATGCTGATCAGGGAAGTTCCGATGATGTTTGCTTATCATAACAATCGCCAGAAATTTGTTGAGCGCGTGGTGTTTACTTTTGACAAAACACAGAAAATTAACAATATTACTTTCGCATTAAGTGATGTAGCCATTGGCGATATCGTGAATAAACCAACCGGTTTTGGAACTCTCGAAGAAAAATACTTCCTGATCAATTTCATGGAGAACTACAAAACCGCCTTTGCCCTGAAAAGGCTCGATTACATCGAATCCATTTTTGCCGATGATGCGCTGATCATTGTTGGAAATGTCCTGAAAAAAGCTCCCGATATTGAGAATCCCTGGCGGGACAACGAAATCATCAAATACAATACCTACACCAAACAACAGTATATCAGCAATCTGGCAGCCAATTTCAGACGTAATGAATTTATAAATATCCGCTTTGAGGACAATATCGTGCGTAAAACCGAAAATGATGATAAAATTTACGGCATCCAGATCGCACAGCACTACTTTTCATCCACTTATGCCGACAAAGGCTATCTTTTCCTGATGATCGACCTCAGCGATACCCTACGGCCAATGATTTATGTAAGGACATGGCAGCCGAAAAAGAATCCCGACGGCAGCATATACGGTCTTGAGGATTTCAGGCTTTAACCATCCGGAATAAGGAGAAGAGAGTAAATCTTTTGCATGATAAATAAGTTGCATTAGATGAACCAACAAGTTTTAGATGAAAAGGATGATACCAAAGCCGAAATCGAAAAGATTTGCAGAAAATTATACAAACCCGACGCACTGCCCCCCGACCCCCTGAAGGGGCCTATCGCACTCAAATATTTTAAAAAATTATTGTGCGCGGGGTCGTCCTTTTAGGGGTATGCCATCCACCTTTAGAAAACACATTTCCAAAATTTAAATCAACAATTATAAAAATTTATCTTACATTTGCTTTTAAAAAATTAACGTTAACTCCTCAAGAAATGAAACCCGTTCTGCTGTCTCTTTTTGTCGTGCTGATAGCGGTACTGCTTATTACCTGCGAAAAGCCAGAACGCAATAACCCCTGGGACGAAAATAACACCCTGAACCCCGAAGCCTGGGCGCCCCAAACTTTGCAGATTGAAACTACCAGCATTACCGAACGCCAGCTCACCTGGACTTACAATGGCCCCGCCAACATACAGGGCTTTAAAATTGACCGGAAAAAGGGGGAAGAGGCATGGCAGGTTGCCCTGGCCGCACTCCCCAAAGAAACCCGCACCTGGAACGACACCACCCTGATCCCCCAGACAGGACTAACTTACCAATACCGCATTTACACCTACGCCGGAAACAACTCCTCCGCCCAAAAAACCACCACCACACAAACCGATTTCCCCGCACCTTCTGACCTGACCCTTACCAAACTCTCCGATATCAGCTACAAACTCGAATGGAAAGACAACAGCACCGGGGAGCAGGGCTTTAAAATTGACCGGAAAGCGATTGACAATGAATGGGTGATTGGTTATGGTAAGTGACTCGTCCTAAAATAGGTTTACACAAAAAAGTGTAATTATGAAAGAAAAAAGTAAACTTATTTCAGGATTAACTGACAATAAAATTGTCAGGAAGCCAAGCAAGTATTTCAGTGATTCAGAAAAGCATTTAATAATACAAGAGATGCTTAAAACCGGATGTACCAAAGTAGAGATTTGGGAAAAATATACCGGACAGCAAGAGGAACATGGTCAATTACTACGATGGATGAGAAAACTTGGTTATGATGATAGTATTCCAACCAGAAGACCTAATTTTGTTGCAAATATTCCAAAAATGAAGAAAAAAGAGACTTCCGAAAAGCTATCAGATTCATTTGAAAACCTTCAGTTAAAGAAGAGAGTTGAAGAACTTGAAAAGCAGTTAAAAGATGCAGAAATGAAAGCTATAGCCTATTCTACAATGGTTGATATTGCAGAAAAAGAATTTAATATTCCAATTAGAAAAAAGTACAATACCAAGCCATCGAAGAAATGAAAACAACCTTTTCACACATAGGACTTGCCAAACTATGTGGATGGTTTGGGATTACAAGGCAGGCTTATTATCAAAACAGTTGGAAAGCAGTTGATGTAAGTGTTGAGGAAGATTTAGTTTTAAATGAGGTTAAGAAAATACGTAAATATCATGGCCGTATGGGAACCAGAAAGCTCTATGATAAGCTAGAACCATTTATGATTGAACATCAAATAAAAATAGGCAGAGATGCTTTGTTTGATTTACTTTCAGCAAATCATATGCTGGTAAGGAAAAGAAAAAGAAAGGTTCAAACAACCCAGTCTTATCATTGGTTACGTAAATATCCAAATTTGATAAAGGATTTTATTCCGACTGCTCCAAATCAACTATGGGTAAGCGACATAACATACTGGCAAATAGAAACCGGTTATGTTTACATTAGCTTTATTACAGATGCATATTCTCATAAAATAGTTGGTTTTCATGTGGCAGAAACGTTAGAAAGTGTTGAGACAATTAAAGCTCTTGAGATGGCTTTAGAAGGTTTAATACCAGGTACAGAATATCAACTTATACATCATTCCGACAGAGGTGTTCAATATTGTCATCATAAATATGTAAAGCTATTGCAGGACTATGACATAAAGATTAGTATGACAGAGAATGGAGATCCACTTGAAAATGCTATTGCAGAAAGAGTAAATGGAATCATTAAAGAAGAATATTTACAAGATTATACTGTGAAAAACATAAAAGAGGCTAAGCAAGTATTAAACTTTGTCGTAAAGCTTTATAATGAGGATCGTCCTCACAATAGTATAGGTAATAATGTGCCGAATGCTGTGCATGAAAATCAAGATGTAAAAGTAGAAAGGCTATGGAAAAATTATTATAAAAAGCAGGACTGTAAAAGCAATGGCGAATTTTCAAATTCTAATTGTTCCGTTCCGCTACGCTCCACTTCACAATTAGAATTTGAAAATAAAATGTAAACCAATAATAGGATTAAAAATTATGTGTAAATTTGTAGTAGGATTTAAATGTTAAACTGTAAACTTTTTTTAGGACGAGTCAATGAAAGATTTTACCCCCCAGCTCCCTAAAGGGGAAGTATCCTTACTTCGGACGAGATTTTGGATTGCTGGTTAGCTCGCTGCTTTGAATGGGATTGGATTGTGCGCCGGCTCGCCCCTTTAGGGGTTGGGGGCGCGGTGGAATGAAAGATTTTACCCCCCCCCAGCCCCCTAAAGGGGGAGTATCCTTACTTCGGACGAATTTCTGGATTGTTGATTAGCTCGCTGCTTTGAATTGGATGGTTGGAGAG
>RZYY01000247.1 GCA_009930115.1 Sphingobacteriia bacterium
TGCTGCGCGAAGGTCTTGATCTGCCTGAAGTATCGCTGGTTGCAATACTGGATGCCGACAAAGAAGGCTTTTTAAGATCGGAGCGTTCGCTCACACAAACTGCCGGTAGAGCTGCCCGCAACATCAATTCAAAAGTAATAATGTATGCTGATTCGGTTACCGAATCGATGAAAAAGACCATCAGCGAAACCAACCGGCGAAGGGAAATTCAGATGCGTTACAACGAGAAGAATAACATCACTCCCACCCAGATCACCAAATCCTTTGACGCCATTATGGGACAAACATCTGTTGCAGGTTTATCGCAGACAGGAACAAAAACCTACGTCGAAAAATCCGGCATTGACGTCGCTGCCGATCCGGTAATCCAATACATGAGCCGCGAAGAAATTGAAAAAGCCATTAAACAAACCAGGCTGAAAATGGAAGAAGTGGTCAAAGAACTCGATTTCATCAGGGCAGCACAATTCAGGGATGAGATTTACGGACTGGAAGCCCGGTTAAAAAAGTTGAAAGAGTAATGTTTTAAAATTATTCAGGTAAAAATATCCACTGGATGCAGAAACAAACAATAATTCCGGAAGAAATGCTCAAAGTTGCCATTCAGGCTGCTCTTGAAGCCGGCAGGGAAATTATGAGACATTATGACAGCCCGCTGACTGTGGAGATCAAAGAAGACAACAGTCCGCTTACGATAGCCGACCGTCGTGCACATGCAATTATTGAAAAAGCCCTGAAAAATACAGCTATCCCAATACTGAGCGAAGAGGGAAGCCATTTTACCTATGAAACCAGAAAAGACCTTCAATATCTCTGGATTGTTGACCCCCTCGACGGAACAAAGGAATTTATCAAACATAATGGTGAATTCACAGTAAACATTGCCCTTATTGAACGACACAAACCTGTGCTGGGTGTGGTTTATTGTCCGCCGCTCAAAACGCTTTATTTTGGATCTGCTTATCAGGAAAAAGCTTATAAAATACTGCTGGAGAAAGAGCCTACAAATGTTGATAATCTGCTGCCAGGAGCAATACAATTGCCACTAACCTCTACAAACAGGCCATTTACGGTAGTTGCCAGCAAGTCTCACCTCAACCGGGAAACCGAAGCTTTCATTCATCAGATCAAAAAAGAACAGGGTGAAATTGATCTTGTTTCCAAAGGCAGTTCACTAAAATTTTGTCTTCTGGCAGAAGGTACAGCCGATCTTTATCCCCGTTTTGCTCCCACCTGTGAATGGGACACTGCCGCTGCGCAGGCCATACTTGAAACAGCAGGAGGTGAAGTTGTCAGTGTTGACGACTTCACCTCCCTGCAATACAATAAGGAAAATCTTTATAATCCGGGGTTTATTGCCAGAAGAAAGCAAACTGATGTTTCGTCCTGGAAATAAAGCTAAGTATTGCTTCGCGTGTTTCTTCGGGCACAACCGGAAAGATTATTTCACAATTTCCAGCAGTTCCACTTCAAACACCAGCGGAGCATAAGGCGGAATATCACGACCGGCACCACGTTCTCCGTAAGCCATAGTCGAAGGCAGAACGAATTTCCCTTTACTTCCTACATTCATCATGGCAATACCTTCGTCCCATCCTCTGATCACCTGACCTACACCCAGAGTAAACTCAAATGGTTGTCCGCGATCCACTGAAGAATCAAATTTATGGCCATCGAGCAAAGTACCGGTGTAGTGAACTTTTACTTTTTCTCCGGATTGTGGTTTAGGACCTGTGCCTTTCACTGTTTCGATATAGTACATCCCTGATTCTGTAGGCTCCACTGTGATGTTGTTGGCGGTCAGGTATTCCTTAATTTTGGTTTCCTCTTCGCCTTGTGCTACAGCCATTTGTTCAATCATTTCAGCTTCCATTTCGTCCTGAGTCTGAATTTTGTCCAGTTTGACGTTGAAAAGAAGTTTTTCCACGCCGGCAGCAAAATCAGGTACTTCGGGGAAACCGGCAGTTTTCAGGAAAAATGACTCGGCCGGGATCATAAAACTTGCACTATCACCAAGATGCATCATCGTCAGACCTTCGTATAAATCACCGGGAAATTGCGATTTGTACATGGGCAGAAGCATTGTTCCTTCCGGACTGGAGTTACTGTCGAAATAAACACTGTCAGGTGATCCGTAGGTGAGTTTCAGGGAAAGAATGTCGCCTTCACCAGGTGTGCGGGCAGTGGTATCCTGATTGTAAAAACGGTATCCGACCCCATTGTCTGTATAAATGAACGGTATTTCTTTCGGCTTACTGTTCTGACATGCTACGAATGTTACTCCTGCGATCAGCAGGATAGCAAAAATACTCCTTACATTTGTTCTCATAAATTTGTGTTGTTTGTGTTGAATAATAACGTATTGATTTAAAAATATTTGCATTAATTTAAAACTTCTATCAGTTCGATTTCAAAAACCAGTGGTGTATATGGTTTTACATTGTTTCTAACTTCGTCACCATAACCAAGTGATGAAGGTACAATAAATATGGCTTTTCCACCTTCCGACATCATCAATATTCCTTCATCCCATGCAGGGATACGTTCGCCTGCACCTGCTATAAACTGCACCGGCCGGTTCCGGTCGTAGGAAGAATCAAAAACAGTCCCGTCGAAAAGATATCCTTTGTAATGTACTTTTACCTTTTTGCCAGCTTCTGCTTTTTTTCCTGTTCCGGGTTTGATCTCAACGTAATAGAGACCGCTTTCAGAAGGCTCAGCAGTGATGTTATTTTCCTTCACATAATTATTTATCAGTGCTGCTTCATTTTGCTTTCTTTCGCCGGCTTCCATTCTTTCAGCTTTCAGGGCCGGTGGTTCGGGATAAATCCCTGCCACTTTTATATCGAAAT
>RZYY01000086.1 GCA_009930115.1 Sphingobacteriia bacterium
ACTGTATAGTGATCCGGGCATACTGTCTTTTGAAGGAATCTGATCCATTCTGTTCGACACAATACTCAAAGCATCTGCATAAAGCGTCATGTCAGTAAGGAGCACAAGAACAGTTTCATTCTTTTCAACTGCAAAATACTCGGCTGCAGTAAGTGCCATATCCGGGATAAGTAAACGCTCAACAGGCGGGTCATCAGTTGTGTTGACAAAGCTGATGATGCGGTCAAGCGCACCGGCATTATCAAAAATGTTTTTGTAAAACAGATAATCGTCATTGGTAAGTCCCATTCCGCCAAGGATGATCTTATCGGCTTTAGCGCGAAGGGCTACTATGGCCATTACCTGGTTATAAGGCTGGTCGGGATCGGCGAAAAAAGGAATTTTCTGCCCGGTCACCAGTGAGTTGTTCAGGTCAATACCGGCAATTCCGGTAAAAATCATGTTACTTGGTTTTTTACGCTGAACCGGATTTACCGACGGGCCACCGATTTCCACTTCTCGCCCTTCGATTTCAGGGCCTCCGTCAATGGGTTGGCCATATGCGTTAAAAAACCTTCCGGCCAGATCATCGCTTACCTTTAGTGTAGGAGCCTTGCCAAGAAAAGTAACTTCTGCGTTGCTGGGAATACCTTCGGTACCACCAAATACCTGTAAGGTAATCATATCACCCATAATTTTGACCACCTGTGCCAATCGGCCATTAACAAGTGCCAGTTCATCGTAGCCCACATCGTTGGCCTGAAGTGAACAGGTAGCTTTGGTGATCTGGGTAAGTTTTGTATAAATTTTCTGAAATGCCTGAGTTTCCATTGTCTGATGTTTTTATTCTGATTTATTCCGGTCAGGCTGTCGTTGTCACCCTGCGTTCGTCAAGTAATTGTTCCAACTGTTTTTCAAATGCAATGAACTCATCCGATTTAAACTTCGAATAATTCATTTGTTTAAGAATATTGATAACATTTCTGAAGTATTTATTTACTTCATCAAAAGTGTCGAATTCGTAATCGTCTTTCAATATTCCGGTTACCAGATCCATCATAAATATCTGGCGCTCGATGGGGGTTGATGCATCAATTTCGTCAAATGCGTCCTGCTGAAGAATCACAAAATCAAAGACTTCAGACTTCCAGTACCGTAAATGGTATTCCAGCGGTACTCCGTCATCTCCGAGAATATTGATCTGTTCGTATGCCTCTTTACCTCGTACAAGGACATTTTTTACATAAAGTAACTCACTGAGCCAACTTTCAGAAACATTGTCGCGCAGGTATTCAATAAACTCATCATATTCGAGATATTTTGAGTAACTTTCAATTGGATCAACGGCCGGATAGCGTTTACTATCAGCACGTTGCTGCGAAAGTGCATAAAAACAACGTGCTGCTTTTTTAGTGGATTCGGTAACAGGTTCTTTAAGGTTACCACCTGCAGGAGATACGGCTCCAATAAAAGTAATACTTCCGGTTTTCCCATTTGGCAGGTAAACGTATCCTGCTCTGGAGTAAAAGTTGGAAATTATAGCAGGCAGGTCCATCGGATAAGCATCGGGACCGGGGAGTTCTTCCATGCGATTCGACATCTCTCTGAGTGCTTGTGCCCAACGGGATGTGGAGTCAGCAAGAAGAAGGATTTTCAGTCCCATTGAACGGTAATATTCAGCAATGGTCATTGCTGTATATACCGATGCTTCACGGGCAGCTACAGGCATATTGGAGGTATTGGCAATAATGGTGGTTCGTTCCATCAGCTTGCGGCCTGTGCGGGGATCATCCAATTCAGGAAATTCGGTGAAAATATCCACAACTTCATTGGCACGTTCACCACAGGCAGCAACGACAATCAGATCGGCTTCGGCATGTTTTGAAAGTGCATGCTGCAAAACAGTTTTACCTGTTCCAAAGGGGCCCGGTGTGAATCCTGTTCCACCCTCAACGATTGGATTAAGTGAGTCAATGCAACGAATACCTGTTTCCATCATCCTGAAAGGACGTGGTTTTGAGGTGTATGCTTTAATAGCAAGTTTTACCGGCCATTTCTGTACCATGGTAACTTTATGCTCTTTGCCATCAGAATCTGTCAGAACTGCGATAGCATCAGTAAGACTGTAAGTTCCTTGTCCAACGATGGATTTTATGGTAAATTTTCCTTCAAATTTGAAGGGGACCATTATTTTGTGGGCAATCCAGTTTTCTTTCACTTCCCCTAACCAAGAACCTGCTTCCACCAGATCACCGGTTTTTGCCAAAGGTTTAAAGTCCCATGAAGAATCCATGTCCAACGGATCGGTATATTCTCCACGTCTGAGAAAAACACCTTCCATTTTGTTGAGGTCGTTTTGCAGACCATCAAAATTTTTAGACAGGATCCCCGGCCCGAGTGTGACTTCAAGCATGTGTCCGGCAAATTCGACTGTGTCGCCAATTCGAAGATTGCGGGTACTTTCGAATACCTGGGTATATGCTTTTTGACCCATAACTTTTATCACTTCGGCCATCAACGGTACACCCCTGAGCTTGATGTAGCAGATTTCGTTTTGTGAAACCGGTCCATCCGCATCAACGATAACAAGATTGGCAATAATTCCTGCAACAATTCCTTTTGTCATTTCGAATGTTTTCGTTTTTAAGCTGTTACTGTTTCAATTGGATTATCCCATCTGCATTTTGAAACGACCATATCCGGGTCTGTTCATCAAAGGTAAACTGACCTGTTTCACCTGCATCGGAACCGGCAATTTTTTCTACATGAATGGTATTTCTTTCGGCTGATAGTTTATACATGTCGTCACCCTGCTGTACTATTTTGGTCTCTGTTTCTCCTGGAGCCAGGGCCAGCGGATTACTTCCAGTCCAAAATTCAATAGTGTTAAGCACAATTCCGTCGGCAAACAGGCAAACCTCATAGACAGGCAGGATTACAAAAGCAAGAAAAACCAGCTCTTGTCCCCATTTTCCGGGAACTTCATTTTTGTTCCAGTTATACAAATTATTGGTCAACTGAAATGAACCAATGCAACTTTGTTGCGACAGCAGAACTCCTATAAAAACAACTGCCAGCAGTAATGATTTGATCTTTTTCATATTTCTTCAGTTTAAGTGATTATCAATTATTTACTTATTGTTTTTTTTAATTCAAATTCGTCAGGTAATTCATAGCTTTTACCAAGGTTTTTGAGAAGTTCCCTGAACAAACGTTCACCTTCTTCGCGATCGAGCAATAACCATCGTTCTGTAATTTCGAGCTGAATGAGAAAAGCAAGCAGACGCTCAATAGTGAAATAGTTGAAAAAAGTATTTTCGTCGATCCACTGCCATCTCATAAGGTCAAGGGCTTTTTCGCGTTCGAGCATATTTCCGTTATCCCAGGCAGCCAGAATTTGCTCTATTTCGGGGAAATCCTGAATTAGTCCAAAATCGCGGGCATTGCTACGCAGGATATTTTCAACCACAAAGTTATGGCCGATCATCTGAGGTTCAACCGGTAGTTTGTGCTGACGACAGTTGAGTGCAGTGAGCACATTGCCCATGTTGAGCTGAAGGCTAAACCAGTTTTTGAGAAATGAGTTGTTGAGAGAAGTAAGGTATTTAAAAAAAAGCTCTTCCAGAACGATTTCCCGGCTTTTAACAGTTTCTCCGCTAAGATCGGATTTAAAGAACAGGATAAATTCCCTCATGTAGGGCAGAATATTTTCTGTTGGTTCTTTCACCTGTTCTTCCAGAAAATCCAGAGAATAATTACCCCTCTGATCAAATTCCCGCCCGTTTTTCATCAGCAGGTTAAGCAGATTTTTATTGTCATACTTCCGGAATAATTCCTCAACGAGCCTGAAGTCTTCAGGATGAATATCCTGCAGCCACTCTCTTTTAAGATCAGCAGCCGAAAGCTTCACTTTCCCTTCATCAAGAATCAGATCAGGCAGGCCGGCAACTAAATAAAAGTATTCCCTTTTTGGAGTGAACATCATGATTGCTATTGCTCAGTGAAAAATTTTTGGGTTCTTGGGCGTAAAAACTGCTTGAAAAAGAGTTCAAAATCTTTTTCAGTAAAGCTGATTTTGTAACTCTGATCTTTTGGACCAATCCTGAAACCACTTTTTATTCCTTCTTCAAATGTAATTTCCATGCCCTGCCTGATGTTTTGAGCCACATTATTCATAAGGTAATTCTCCATCTGTTCACGATCTTTTTCAGGAAGGAATACCATGAGACTTTCGTTCGACTTACTGATATCTTTCCATTGTTCAACCAGCCTGGTAATTAAATTCTTTACAAAATTTTTATCATCAAATGTGCCGGCCAACGCCTGTTCAACAGCTTTCTGGGTAAGCAGATCAGTCACTTTTTGTTTCACTGTGGCGACGGCTTGTTTTGACGATATAACCAATTCAGAATGAACATTTTTTCGTTGTTCTTCTGCTTCTTTTTCAGCTTTTTCGATGATATGACGCGCATCATTTTGAGCTTTAGCCACAATATCTTCAGCTTCTTTCTTTGCTTTTTCAATGATTTCCCGAGCTTCTGCCTTACCTTTTTCGAGGCCTTCGTCGTAAATTTTTTTTGTTAACTCCTGCAGTTTTTCATTCATAAGTATTGAAATTTACCCTTTTTATGCTGCAAAAATAGTTTTTTCGAACAAAAGCTACTCTTTAAATTACCTTAAAAGAATGAAACCTATATAAGTGATTAGGTTGGCCGTGTATTTGCGATTATTCCGCCTGCAAATCAGCCTTGAATCCCCTGAGAAGAAAATAGCTTACGTCATGAATTCCTAAAAATCAATTATGGAAAACTGATGACCAACCATTTGTTATCGTTGCTTTGATGCTTAATACTTGACATCAAACTGATTCAGTTTTAGCTGATGTAGCTTCAATCGATCTCATCATAACGAAGGTTACTGATGATAAACTGTTGGCGGTCAGGTGTATTTTTTCCCATGTAAAAATCCAGAATTTCTTTAATGGGTTGACCTTTACGCAGCATCACCGGATCAAGGCGCATTGAAGTTCCGATAAAATGTTTGAATTCGTCAGGAGAAATCTCACCTAATCCTTTGAAACGGGTGATTTCAGGATTTGTCCCCAGTTTGCTAATGGCAGACTGACGTTCTTCTTCACTATAACAATAAATGGTTTCTTTTTTATTTCTGACCCTGAACAAAGGTGTTTGTAAAATATACAAGTGGCCGGCTTTAATAAGGTCAGGGTAAAACTGCAAAAAGAAAGTCAGCAAAAGTAAACGGATATGCATACCATCCACATCGGCATCAGTAGCGATAACAATATTGTTGTAGCGAAGGTTTTCCAAATCTTCATCGATGTTCAGTGCTGATTGTAAAAGGTTAAACTCTTCATTTTCATAAACCACCTTTTTGGTCATTCCATAGCTGTTGAGTGGTTTGCCTTTTAGCGAAAATACCGCCTGTGTATTAACATCCCTTGATTTGGTAATGCTCCCGCTGGCCGAATCACCTTCAGTAATAAATAGTGTTGTTTCGAGCCGGCGTTCGTGATTTTGATTGTAGTGAATCCGGCAATCGCGCAATTTTTTATTGTGAAGGCTCACTTTTTTCACACTTTCTCTGGCCAGTTTTTTTATGCCTGCTATTTCTTTTCGTTCTTTTTCGGAGCTGAGAATTTTTTGATAAATAGCATCAGCCGTTTGTGGATTCATGTGCAGGTAGTTGTCAAGATTGCGTTTGACCACATCAATCACATAGTTACGCACAGTCTGACCATTTGGCTCCATGTACTGGGAACCCAGCTTGGTTTTGGTTTGTGACTCAAATACCGGTTCCTGAATCTTGATACTAAGGGCAGCAGCAACTGATGCACGTACATCACCCGGTTCAAAATCTTTTTTAAAAAATTCACGGATGGTTTTAACAATTGCTTCTCTGAATGCTGCCTGGTGTGTTCCGCCTTGTGTGGTATTTTGCCCGTTAACGAAAGAATGATATTCTTCGCCCCATTGATTGGAAAGATGAGTAAAAGCAAATTCAAAATCACCTTCAGTAATGTGGATGATTGGGTAAAGTGCGTCACCATTGATGTTTCGCTCAAGCAAATCAAGCAACCCGTTTTTTGCAAAGAAACGTTCTCCGTTATAATAAATCGAAAGGCCGTTATTCAAAAAAACATAATTCCACAGTAATTTTTCGACATATTCAGGAATGAAATGAAAATTTCCGAAAAGGGTGGCATCAGGAGTAAAAGTTACCAATGTACCATTGCGTTCATCGGTATCCGTTTCTGGATAATCTTTAATGATAATCCCCCTGCTGAACTCGGCAATTTTACTTTTTCCGTCACGGATCGACTGTACCTTAAAATAGTCTGAAAGTGCATTTACTGCTTTTGAGCCAACACCGTTCAACCCCACCGATTTCTTGAATGCAGTGGAATCGTACTTGGCACCGGTGTTGATTCGTGAAACGCATTCAATGACTTTACCCAATGGAATCCCACGGCCGTAATCACGAACAGAGACGGTCTTTTCGTCTATCGTAATGTCAATCCTGCGACCAAACCCCATCACATACTCGTCAATAGAATTGTCGATAATCTCCTTTATCAGCACATAAATGCCATCGTCCTGGGAGGCTCCGTCGCCCAGCTTGCCAATGTACATTCCGGGTCTCGTTTGTATGTGCTCATTCCATTCGAGCGTACGTACCTGATCTTCGCTGTATTCAAAAGCCATGTCAAAGAGAAAATTTTTGCAAAATTACATTTTCAAAACCGAATATATGCCAGGATAAATTGTTTAGTTACCAACAACAGGTTGTGAATAAAAAACCCCGGTAATCAACCAAATAACGCAAGAAATAAAGCGAACTCACATTGAATGAGAATAACTTCCTGGATTTCGGTTAAACAACCAACAAGTAAACAATCATTGTTTTCAATTCGTTTAAGCTGAAATTTGAATATTTCGGATTATGGTTGCAAAACCAGACCGTTGATCCCATAACGTTTTCTCTTTTAGCTGGCAGGGTAAAAACAAACCGGATAGCTGTTTTAATCCGGACAGCATTTGAGTAACTTTTTTTTCGTAGTAAATAATTGTCTCTTCATCCTAATCTAATCTGACGGGAATTTCAGGAAGAAAAGTAATATCCTGAAATGTAATTTTACCACTGCAATCAATATTCAACAGTAAAGATTGATAGGGTTCAAACCGCAATGCTGTCGAGATTTTTTTACCATTAAAGTTCAGGTTTATTTCCTTTAAAATTATAGCATCCTGATAGGATTGTCCATAAACCAGAGGGTATTTAATTCCTTTACAAAGCGGATTTGCGAAAAATATAACTGCGTTTTCTCCATCAGTGCGGCACCAAAATTCAGGCAGGTCGTTACCTTCAACAAGCGGATGCTGCAATATCAGACGATCGAAATCAGGCTGCACATTTGGTAACGAAACGAGGCGATTAATCATTTCATCAAAAAGTTTTGTTTTTATAAAACCTGCCTGGAGTGGAGAATTTTTTAAAATTACCGGCAAACCACTTTCGGCATGCTTGAGAATAATATCGAGTGAGCTAATATCAAGATAATTCACATCAACATAAAGTGCAGAAAATTCGAGGTCATTGACCAGTAATTTTTCATCAACAATTTTACCCTTTGAAAGTAAGTCAGCATTAATCCAAAGTGGGTGATAACCTTCAAGTTCAGGGTTAAAATTTTCATACCTCATCTCATAAGCTCCCCAGGCCCATGGTAACTTCATTTCTTCAGGGAGTTCTCCCTCAATCCAGCGATCTTCTACTGGAAGATAAACTGCAATATCGGAATAGGGTCTCCCAAACTGCATTAATCTGGATACTCTGGTCAAATATTTGTTAAAAGCAGGTAGCTCTCTGGCCAGGTTTCCTTTAGTACCAACATGCACCGAAGCATAAAAAAAGATTGTATCCACTCCGATCGGATTAAATGGCGTTCCATGCCAGATGTGTTGATTTACACCGTTTGCAAACAAAGCATCAGCGACCATTTTCAAGTCAGCAGTTTGCTCTTCACGGATATGAACCGCAGGCCAGCCATAGAGACAGGTAAAGCTTTCGGAAGTAACAAATGGTTTTCCTGACAAAGCTGCAGCTGATGCCACAATTCTGGAAAAATTAGGATTATAGAGCATGGCTTCCGTTTCAGGAACGTCAATAACGGCATAGGCACTAATAATGTCAGTTGGCGAACCTGCACACTGCACCCGGCTGATTGCACTTAGCGAACGACATTTTTGATGGAACGGGATAAAGAACTGATTCAATGCCAGATGAGCTACAAGTTTCATGTAATCGTATCTCGGTCCGGCATTTTCTGCTTCATATATCTCATCCATAAAAGGAATGATGTCATAACCAAACTGATCGGTGAACTTCTTCTCAAAACCATCAGTCCAGATGTATTTCGTTTCTACCTCCCATGAATCACAAAAAAGTGCTGACTGAGTCCCTTTAATGGCAGGTTTAAGTGCGTTACCCATGATTTCAGCGTATCGGTCGAAAGCTGATTTGTTGAGGTGATTCAGAACATTGCCGGTATCGGGATGTGTCCATGACAGGCGCAAAGGTTGCTTAAAGCTGCTGTCTCCCCATCGTTTTGTACGATCTTCGTCGATCACAAAACTTCCACCAAACGGCCACAAAGTGCCAAAAGTAAAATCACAACCAAGTCCAAGACTATCCGCACATTGCTTGGAATAACCAATCATTTCCTGCCATTCTTTTCCCAGCCACTCAAACCGCTCGCCCTCAGGATCGCGATTCACTGGATAAATGAAGGCTATCTCCACTCCTCCAAAACCATTATCTTTAAGCCAAACCAATTGATTTTTCAAATCTGCCCTGGTGAATTTCATGGCATGCCACCACCACCGCGTAAAAGGTTTGCCACTTTTATAGGCAGTAATTTGAATATCAGAATTTTGTCTGATGCTTTCGCTGGTGCATGAGAAGAAAAGCATGATTGTTAAAAAAACAGCTAATAAAACAAAGTAAATGTGAGACTTAGTCATTGTATATTAATTACTGGTTCATTCACCCCAGATTCAATCTATTATTTATGCCAATAACAGGGTATCTGTTGATTGAATAGTTCTTTTAAAAGATTAAAACGCATTTTTATCTCCTTTAAAAATGCTGAAAAAGGTAAGGAGCACAATTTTTATATCCATCCAGAACGTCCAGGTTTCAATGTACTTAATATCCATTTTTACCCGACTGCGTAAATGCTTTTCATTGAAGATACTACCACGTAACCCGTTCACCTGTGCAAGTCCGGTGAGTCCGGGTTTTACAGTATGCCGTACCATAAATTCTTTCAGTGTTTTACGGTAAAGAGCAGTGTGACGGAGCATGTGAGGTCTTGGACCTACAACCGACATCTGCCCTTTGAGAACATTCAAGAACTGAGGTAATTCATCAAGACTGGTTTTTCGGAGGATTTTACCCAAGGGGGTAATTCTGTCATCGCGTTTTCTGGCCTCTTTTGTATCGGCTGTCGAATTCACGTACATTGACCTGAATTTAATGCAGCGAAATGGCTGATTATTCAACCCGTTTCGCAGTTGGACAAAGAAAACACTTTGGTTATAAAAAACCCTGTTGATCAGCCACAACAAAGGAGTTATCCACGAAAGCAAAACAAGAATCATCAAAATCGAAAAAACGATATCAAAAGCACGTTTAAGCAACTGGTTGTGAAGTTTGCTTAATGGTCCTCTTTCAACATTCAAAACAGGAAGGTGACTAAAAACCGCGAGGGAAACATTCATCATGGCAAAAGTGGACAAATCGGGCAAAAGATGAATACTGGTTGACTGATTTTTTGCAATATCTGCTACATCTCTTTGCAAGTTTTTGGGAATATGATTCAGTAATAGAAAAACATCATCCACTTTTACCTTTTCCAAATAGTTTTTCAATTCGGAGAAATTACCAATAATCTGCTCCTTATACTTAACCTGATCGGCAAAATATCCCAGAAAGCGATAATATGACCAGGGATCGTTTTCGAAAAAATGACGCAACTCCCTGGCTGACTGACCGTAACCCACAATAATTGCAGTACGTGGTTTGTTGATTGCTCTTAAAAAGTATGGCAAAAACAGATGTTCCGAACTTTTCAGAATAATCATCAATATCCCGAACATCACAAAATAATACTTTACCTCCTCGCGCTGCAGATAATTGAATTCAACAAATTGAAAATACAAGAGAAAAAAGAAAAAGAACAGCACGATTGAAATGAAAGTTGGAATAAGAATAAGTTTGATCTTTTCCAATCTGTAACTACTGTATAAACCAAAAATGAATGCAATTGCAAGCCAGACAAAATTGATGTAAATGACGAAACCTATAAATTCCGGAGACAACACTGATGACCTTAAACTGAAACTGGCTATATGGGTAAGCACAAAACAACTGTTAAGCAGAATCATATCTGCTAATACCAACGAAAGAGTAATGAGTGGGTTAAATCTGTTTTTCACAAATCCGGAATAGGTTAAGTCTGTATTTTACCAAATGCATTTACATACTGCAAAACTACAAAAATTGGTTATGTTTGCCGCTGAATCCAAAATTTGAACAATGGTTTTTATCCTGACAGGCATGCATCGCTCCGGAACTTCCATGTTCGCCCGTTTTATGCACAAATCGGGTATAAATATGGGTAGTGATTTTTACTTTGATGACACGGCCAATAAATACGGTCATTTCGAAGATTTGGATTTTCTTAACCTCCAGAGAAATGAACTATCCCATCATTTCAACGAAGACGACTGGCTAATTTATGAGAAATTTATCCCATCAAATGATTTTGACCAAAAAGCAGGGGATTTATTTAAAAATAAAACTGAGAGGAATAGAACAGGGCATTGGGGATGGAAAGATCCTCGAACTACCCTTTTTTTGGACTACTGGTATAAACTCAATCCTGAAATCAGGTTTATTTTCCTGGTTCGTGAACCGGAGGCAGTAGTCAATTCACTTTGCAAACTTCTTAAAACACGTTGGTCGATTACTGAAAAAACAAAATACCTCAAAACCTATATCCATTACAACCAGGAGATCCTTAATTTTTGTAAGAGAAATAACCGGTCAAAATATATTGTCGTTGAGCATAAACAATTGATAGAAAATCCCCGTAAGGTTATTCCAAAAATAAATGCTGCAACCGGCTTCAGTTTTGATGCAGAACTCTTTGAAAAACTTTGTGACAAAAATGTTATTTCGCCCCGGCAATTCATTCCTTTTATTTTTCATGAACATTTACTCAGTGATTCCCGAAAAGCATATCAAAGATTGGTAAACATTTTTAATAGTTTTGCAGAGTGAAAATAGCTTTTACCATCGCTACTATCAGTTATCTGCCGAGAGCTTTTGTCCTTGCGTCCGGATTTCTGAAGTATAACCCTGACTATAAATTTCTGGTTTTTCTGTTAGATCCGTATGACGAACATGTTAATGCATTTCTGCACGAACGCGTCACCTGCATTCCGATCGCTGATATTGATAATAACCTATTGAATACACTATCCGGGAAATTATCAGTATCGGAAATCAGTTTTACTCTGAAATCCATCCTTTCGCTTCATGTTATCCAAAAGTATCCTGAAACCGCCTGTTATATTTATCTGGATGCTGACATTGCCTTTTATCAAAGTTTATTTTATGCTGAAACATTGCTGAGAGAAAATGACTTTTTGCTGACTCCTCATTTCACTCATCCGATAAAAGACGATCATATTCCAACTGAACTCGATATTCTGCGCACTGGTTTGTATAACATGGGTTTTGCAGCTTTCAAAAACACAGAAAATGTAAAAAACCTGCTCCAATGGTGGAAAGAGCGCGTAATGCTATTTGGTAAAGAAAATCATGACCTGGGACTTTCTGCCGATCAAATGTGGATGAGTCTGACTCCTTTACTTTTTAAAAATATTGGCATCATAAGGAATCCAGGCTACAATTTTGCATACTGGAATATTCATGAACGATCCATTAGTTTCAAAAATGAAATCCCAATGGTTAATGAAAGTTACCCGTTGGTATTTGTTCATTTTGCTGATTTCGATCCGGAAAAACCTGAAAATTTCACCAATCCAAAGCATTTCAGCCGACAGAAAATCACTGGAAATAATGCTCTGAAACAGATTTGCAGAGATTATGCCACTGAATTGCTCAACAATAATTATCATGTTTGCAGCCATATACGATCCCGATACGCAACTTCATCCCGCTGGCGGGCATGGCGGCAACTAAAAAAAAGCACCTCATTACGTGATTTTATCAAATTTCTCAGTGTTTTTCTTTTTAATTTGATTCCAACCGTGATAAAAACTTACCTGAGGAAATTTTCACTTTTTATTCTTCGCAATGTAAAATGAACCTTCAAGAAGGGATATCCATCGTCATGTGCTGTTACAACAGCACTTCTGTTATCAAGCCGACCCTGCAACATTTAGCTGCACTTGACCTGCCTTCCGGATGGCCAGTTGAACTAATCATAGTTGACAATGCTTCTACTGACGGAACTTCAGATTTTGCATTAAAACTTTGGAAAGATAACGGTGATCCATTTGCAATGACCATTCATACTGAACCAAATAAAGGACTGATATTTGCCCGCAATAAAGGAGTAAAAGTTAGTCGTTTTGAAATAATCCTTTTTGTGGACGACGATAACTGGTTGGCAAGGAACTATCTGATCAGACTGCAACAGTTATTCAAAAAATTTCCATCGGTAGCAGCTTTTGGAGGACTAAACAAGCCAGTATTTGAAACAAAAGAGCCATTTTGGTTTGAAACTTTTCAGCAATCGTATGCTGTCGGAAAATTGAGCAAAGGATTTAATGAACCGGAAGAGATCGGGCTTTTCGGAGCTGGCATGGCCGTCAGAAAAACAGCACTAAATGACCTCTACCTGTCACAATTTAAAAGCAGGTTGATTGGCAGAAAAGGTAATTCCCTGACCTCCGGTGAAGATTATGAATTGTGCAAAGCCCTTAAACTGGCAGGCTGGCAAATTATTTTTGCCCCTGAATTAACACTTGAGCATTTCATTTCTGCCAGGCGACTTACCTGGGATTATTTCAGAAAACTAAACATGGGAATCAGCCGGTCAATCTACATTTTTTTAGCCTATGAATACTGGATCGGGCTTGGCCGTGGAGTGAATCCTTACATAGCCGGGATAAAATATTCCTGGTTGTTTCTATTGATAAAAAAAGTGATTAAAGCCTTTTTGTTAAAAATGTTACTCATCGTTAATCCTGAATTATCAAAAGAAGGCAGCACTGTGTTGATTGACTATGAGCGAACAAAAATTGTTGTCAGTGATTTATTTTTCAAACGCAAGGAATTTAT
>RZYY01000248.1 GCA_009930115.1 Sphingobacteriia bacterium
AAAAAGAAAAAATTCTGAAAATGTCCGCCAAAGGAATGCTCAAGGAAGTTCAGAACTACATTCAGGCGTTCTATAAGCTGCTGACCGATCCGAATGCTCAGAGTGTCCATAAAGCAATTGCTGTTGTCGCCTTGCTCTATATGATTTCTCCAATCGATCTTATTCCTGATGTTTTTGTAGGCGTCGGATATCTCGATGATATTGCGATTATCCTCACAGCGGTATCGCTCATTGGTAAGCTGGCGATCGAAGCCTATTTTGATTCGGATAAAAAACTTAAGGAACTGAAAAAGAAATGGAAATCTGAAGATCAACCAGAAATCCGTAGTCGATTAGATTCGGTACCGTTGATTATGAAAATTGCCGACAACAGGAACAGTGTCGATATCTGCGAATACATTGAAAATGACCTTGTTAGATATTGGCAGGTCAGTCAAAACCTGTTGAGTCAATACAATATCAAAACAATTGACCAAAAAATATACAAGCCTGATGCCCTATACATTCGCCATCCCTATATTCGAAATCAGCTTCTGGAGCTGGATGGACTGGACGATTATATCGCCAATCAAAAACGTGTGGAATATAAGCTTTTAGCTAGCTCACTGGGTGCTCAGAGCATTATTTTTGAAGATAGAATCATTACTTCTGAAAAAAGCAATCTGTCAATTGATGCCCAAATTGTGGGCAAAGTCAAATTTGATGCCAACTGCGATCTTAAAAATGTGACCGTTAAAAGTTCAAGTGAAAGTCAGCAATTTTATGCAAGTCCGATCGATAATGAAATGGCCATTCTCGATCGGTTATTGTGGATCTATGAGGAACCAGATAAGGCAAAAAACCTCTGCTATCAAAGACTTATCAATGACATGAAAAGTGAAAGCTGTGAGTCTACCTATTTTTCTGAAAAATATTTCTCTGTCAAATCAAAAGTAAAGCTTCAAGAGATTTTATCGCAAATGAATGCTCACTTCCAAAGTACCAATAGCATGGCGATCAGAAGTAAACAGACAATCGTTTATGAACAAATCGAATTGAGCAAAGAATACAGACAGGAAATCTACGACAAAATTTCTTCCAAGATCGATGAACGGATCAAGGAAATCAAACTGCAGCAATATTTAAGTATAGATTAAACAATATATTTACTAGGAGAATGACCTATGCTGGGTAAATTATCGAAAAGGGATCTTCGAGATGTATGGAAACATGAAGCACTCGATTTCACAAAATGGCTTGCTCAGAGTGAGAATATTGCTTTTCTGGCCCAGGAAATTGGCATTGATTTGCAAGTACTTAATACCGAAGCTTCGGTTGGTTCATTCTCAGTGGATATTCTCGCAGAGGAGCTCCATACAGGTAAAAAGGTCATAATCGAAAATCAGCTTGAAATGACGAATCACGATCATTTAGGGAAAATTATTACGTATGCATCAGGTATTGAAGCAAATTATGTCATATGGATTTTTAAAGATATCAGAGACGAGCATCGACGTGCAATTGACTGGCTAAATGAGGTTACAAGTGGAGAGGTCAATTTTTTTGCAATTCAAATGGAATTATGGGTTATAGACAACTCACCTCCCGCACCGAAATTCAATATTATTTCTTCCCCAAACAACTGGGCCAACGCTGTGCGTTCAAGCAAAGGGGGTTCAGAGCTTTCGGATAACAATTTGTTTCAAATTGAATTCTGGAAGGGATTAAATGACTATTTAGTTTCAGCAAAATCATCTCTGCATCCACAAAAGGCGAAGGCTCAACACTGGTGCAATTGTGCAATTGGAAGTTCGCAAGCGGTTATTTCATTAATTGTGTCTGTGAAAGATAGTTTTATTCGGTCGGATTTCTATATTTACAGGAACAAAGATTTGTTTTTCTCACTACTTGAGAGAAAAGATGAAATTGAAAGTAAATTGGGATTCGAAATGGATTGGCAGGAACTTCCTGATGCTAAGGCAGCACGTATCTCATTGAAAAAGGAAATCTCCGATATTAAAAATGAAAGTAACAGAAAAGCGGTATACCAATGGTATCGAGAAAACGGTGAGAAAATTCAGAAGGTATTTAAAGACTATTTGTAATATTTCTTCAGAATGACTTGCTTGTTGCCAAATTTGGAATGATTGATGGGGAATCGAAGTTAAGACGATTTTGTGATAGTCATAGTATCCTCTACAAGACATTCGTCCATTGATATTGGCGAAGCAGCCTTTTGTGTAATGATCAGTTAGATATGTTTTCATTGACCACCATACCAGAGGAGGATTTTCACAATGCTGGAAATACCTGAAGCCCTGGTGATTGCCAGACAGATCAACCAAATCCTTGCAGGACGGACGATCGTGCAGGTGACCTCTGGCCAGACGCCTCACAAATTTGCTTTTTACGCAGGCGATCCTGCCGCGTATCCCGCTTTGCTCGTTAGTATGACAATCTCACAAGCCAAGGCCCGCGGCGGGATGGTTGAAATTGCTGCTGGCGCTGCAACCCTGGTTTTTAGTGACGGCGCTGCGATTCGCCACTGGCCGGTGGGCAGCAAGCGACCGGACAAGCACCAGCTGCTGCTCAAACTGGATGATGGATCCGCTTTAACGGCCAGTATCCAGATGTATGGCGGTGTCTGGTGCTTCCAAGGGGATGATTTTGACAATTTTCGTCTATAACCAGTCGATTGATTTCAGGCCTCATGTTTGAACATCTCTTCTATAATTGAGGCCAATTGTTCTTGGTTTTCGGAAAGCGATTTTAAAGTTTTGTTGTATTCTTCAATGTTGTTTATGTGAAATTTTAATTCCAAGGAGTTTCCTTCGATGAAATCCGGAGGAG
>RZYY01000249.1 GCA_009930115.1 Sphingobacteriia bacterium
GACATACAGTTATGGTGTAGATAAGGTTTGGATATTAAACGTGGGCGACTTAAAACCCAACGAATTTCCCATGGATTTCTTTCTAAAAATGGCATGGGATCCTACAGCATACAACCAGGATAATTTGGACGAGTATGCCATACAATTTTGCCAAGACAAGTTTGGTGAAAACCAGGCCGACGAGGCCGCAGAAATTCTGAGCCTGTATTGTAAATATGCTAGTCGCATCTCGGCCGAAATGATGGATGACAGAACTTATAATCTCGAAAGTGGCGAGTTCCTAAAGGTAAAAGATGCTTACCTGGCACTTGAAACCCGTGCCATGCGACA
This sequence comes from Sphingobacteriia bacterium, assembly GCA_009930115.1. Lineage (GTDB taxonomy): Bacteria > Bacteroidota > Bacteroidia > Bacteroidales > 4484-276 > RZYY01. Next base: position 331 of record RZYY01000249.1, read on the forward strand.
ATATTACAAATTGCCTGTTAAATACAGAGACACTTATATGCAGTTGGTGTTGCACCCGGTTCGTGCCATGGCCAACCTTTACGACATGTATTATGCCGTGGCCATGAACAAAAAACTGGCTGCCGAAAAAGACCTGAAGGCCAATTACTGGGCCAACCATGTTGAGAAATGTTTTGCCTTGGATGCAGAATTTTCCAAAGATTATAATTCAAATGTATCAGGTGGAAAATGGAACCATATGATGGATCAGACACATATTGGCTACACGTCGTGGGATGAACCGAAGGAAGGTAATATTATGCCCAAAGTGATTCGTATTAAGCCCGAAGAAGCAAAACAGGGCGGATATATTTTTGAAGAAAAGAATGGTGTGGTTGCAATGGAAGCCGAACACTACTTTAACACTACTGCAACCGATAAAACAAAATGGACCGTAATCCCTGATTTAGGCAGAACCTTATCCGGAATTGCCTTAATGCCATACACCGAAAAAACCGAAAATGCCGGCGTAAACTATAAAATGAAAATGGTTCCCCAATCGGACAGCATAAAAGTGTGGATTTTCTTTGACAGCACCTTACCCTTCAAAAAAGGAGGACATAATGTTGCTGCATCATTTAAAGGAGGCAAAGAAAAGATATGGAATATTAACCACGACCTAAACTGGGAAAACAAATACAATAAAATGTATCCTACCGGTGCGGCCAGGATGATAGAATCATCAACTGTCCTTTCGATCCCTGGAAACGAAGATGGGATATATGATTTAATCATTCGTCCTTTGGACCCGGGAGTCGTAATATATAAAATTGTAGTTGATAATGGAGGATACGAACCTACTTTTTTAAAAATGCAGGAAAGCCCTTATAACAGATAGTAATAGATTATTCAAAAAATTATAGAAATGGAAAAAGTAAAAACACTCTTGTTTATTGGTCTATTGGGAATATCAATGACCAGTTTAGCTCAACAGCCCCGTGATGAAAAAACAACAGAAGGTAAAACGCAAGAGTTCAGATATACAAATCCCATCACAAGAGATACGGCTATTTCAATGCGCGACCATTGTATCATAAAAGTTGGAGACAAATGGTATTGTACAGGAACATCAAATCCGGTATGGACTGGTCCGAATCCGGGTGTTCGTTTGTTGGTTTCCGATGACCTGATTCATTGGAAACAACATTCTTGGCTCATTGATGCCAGTAAATTACCTGAAGATTGTCCTTATAACGGCAGGTTTTGGGCTCCTGAAATTCATTACATTCAAGGGAAATATTGGCTTACTGTAAACAGTGGGAAAGTTACCAAAGAAGACCCAAAAGGAATGAGTACTCACAGCGTTTGGCTATTTTCATCAAACGAAGTTACTGGTCCATATTCTTTAGTTAACGGACCGCTTACTCCTCAATATAATAACGATGCCACCCTTTTTGAAGATGAAGACGGGCAGGTTTATTTTTATTGTAGTGGAGGTGGACTTTTTCAGGCTAAAATCGATTTAAATACAGGAAAACTCACTACACCAATAGAAAAGTTTTTAGATAAAAAACAGCCCGGCTGGCCTGAATGGATGGTGGGCGGCATTGAGGGCCCTTTTGTAATAAAAAAGGACGGCTTTTACTTTATGTTCTTTTCTACCTGGACTCGTGGCTATGAAGTTGGTTTGTTAAAATCAAAAAATCCGTTGGGTCCTTGGGAATTAGTATCGGACGAACCAATTTTCGGCACAAGAAAGAAGGGATATCGTCCTGAACTTGCTATGGAGGGAGGATATGACCATTTAAAATTTCAGGATACAGAAGACCCTTATTGTGAAACAGGTCATAATGCTTTGTTCATAGGACATGATGGTAATATTTGGAGTTCCTGTCACTACATGGGTTATGAAAAACGTCCTTATCCCTATTGCCCTGAGCTTCAGGATTGGGAAAAGACTCCTCAAATGGGCTACGAGCCTGTATACTATGAAAATGGTCGTTTTTATATTAAAGGCCCGACATGGACTGAACAGATTATTGAATATTAATATTGAGATATGCCCACCCTTTTTATTAGCACATTTGCAAGTCGCACGATCCACACTCAGACCAAAACTTGCAAAAGAGCTAACAAATGCCAGCCCTGTTACCGCCTTTAAGGGCGGTTTGAGGTTTGCCCACCCACAAAAAAACAAAATAAATTCGTGCTCCATATCAAGGTCAGTGCGGATTGATTATGATAAAATATTAGATTTGTAAAAACTTGATACAGATTGACTTTTAACAATGAACACCAGCTTACAACATCGTATATAAAACATTTGACAATCAGTGGGTTATAGGGCATTTCAGCTCGCATCAAAAGTACTTGTAACTTGACAGGTAAGTGCTTCGAAATGCCAAACGTTTCATATACGTGACCGTTAGCAAATATGCTTAGAACACAATTATGGACTTTGAGTGTAAAAAATTAACAATAAGCGATGATCCCAGTTTCGGATGTACGATTGAGTTC
>RZYY01000250.1 GCA_009930115.1 Sphingobacteriia bacterium
CCTTAATACAGGGCAAATAACAACCATAAAAAACAAAGCAATGGAAGAAGAATTGAATGTTGAAAAAGACTATCTGAACGCAGTAAAAGAGGATGAATTCTGGGCAAACACCGAAGCTAAAAAAGACACCAGGCAGCAAAAATCTGAAGAAATTTGGAATCAGGTTGAAGCCCTTGTAATATCAAATAATTATAAAGCATATTTGCCCAAATTCAAATGGCTAATATATGAAACAGACTTTGTAAAAACAGATGATTTCAAAAGGCCGGAAAATCAGTTTGTCCTGGAACTTATTGATATGGCATTTGCCCTGAAGGATAATGCAAATAGATGGAATGCAATGGCTTGTTTGGATTGTAAGTCCTGGCTGGGAATAGATTTCCGGATAAAACAGAAAAAAACCATTTTGCTTCTTTACAGGTTAATTACAGACGACATTCTTAATAAGTCCGGATATGGCAGGGAAATTCAAAAACTGCACCCCAGCAAGCAGGATGGGGCAAAAGAAAAACTGCTAAAGAAGATACAGGCAAGACATCAAGATGATCTGGAATTTGCCAGGTATCTTAATGATGAAAGGTTACAGATGAAGGAGATGGCAACTTTACTAATTGAATTCTTTGAAAATGAGGGCATTTTCAATGCTCAAAAGAACAAAGAAAAGACAGGAAGGGCAACAGGTCAAAATGCGGAATATGCCTTCTTATATGATCTGCTGGAACTGGCAGGGTATTTTCCCCACAATTATTTGAAGACAACCAATAAAGAAAAAAGCGATATAGTAGAGGGCTGGATTGAAAAAAAGAAATTTCCATCAAAAAATAAATAACATCTTAAAATTCAATGGGATAATAAAGTATGAATTTTTTCAGAATTTTCCCATTATATCCCCCGAATATACCCCCATTATACTGATTAACAACTCATTACATTTGCATTGCAGATGGGAAACCAAAGCCATCTGATATAAAAATAATGCAAAAAGTAACAGAAGTAAAAGAAGCCGGGATGCTGCAAATGGCAGTAATCCCGGAAGCCTTTTTGTCAAAGCTGGCAGAAGGGCTGGAAGAAGTGAAAAGCCTGCTGGAAGAAAAAGCAGAAGCCGAAATGAATTCCCAATGGATTGAATCCGGGGAAGCAAGAAAGATCCTGGGGATCAGTCAGAAGACCTGGCAGACCTACCGGGACAAAAGGCTGATCCCCTTTTCCCAGTTTGGGCGCAAGATCTACGTAAAAAGGGCTGACCTGGAAGCTTTTCTGGAAGGCAACAGGATTGAAAGGTAAGGGGGAAAATGGAAATGATTGAAGAAAGATTTATTGAAGCAGCAATGCAGGAATCCTGGTATCAGAGAAAGCCGGGAACTTCATCCAGCTATTATCATAAGGCTGGCTGCAGAATCCTTCCAAACAGGCTTTCAATCAGCAGGGATGAACTTTCAATGGTAAGGAAAAAAGGCAGGAACCTCCTTCATCCGGTAATAGGCCAGCTTATTGGACAATTTACCAAAAATGAAGAAAGTCCCCTGAAGGCAAATTTTCCCTATGTGGTAAGAACCCAGATCTGGCAGATCCCCGAATATCCCCTATTTATCGGATATGGATCAATCGGAATAAGCAATGAAGAAGGAAAGATTGATCGGGGATCTGATACCGGGGATCTGATCATCCTGGAATCTGAAGATCAGGACTGGGAAAGAATCCAAATTTTCTATTTCCCGGCAATGGTAAAAGGACTGGAAGAAGTAATCACTTTTTTATCAAACAAAAAGGGGCAGTTATGCCCTGCCCCTAAATTGGTTGAAAATGGTTGATTTTATTGAAGCTACAAAGCAACTAAAGCCCAAAGATAAACCATTTTTGGGGCATTGCCAAGCCGAAGCAGCCTATCAGTCCGGATGGGATAAATATCTGCTGAAAGGCTGCAAAAATATGGAAATATGGCACAATGAACCAGCTGCCCTGATCCGTATAAAAGGCAGCCTGGCTTATTTCTTCCAGGGACACAATTTCAGCTTCACTTCCCGGCAATTTGTTGAGGCCACAAACTACGTAAATGATATTCTGCACCTCAACTGCTATGATTCCTTGGTGGACTTGTTTGAATATGGCCAGATCCTGGAAGTGGAAGACCTTCCCCGGAACTTCATTCGGAACCATAGGGAAAGGCCGAAATCGGGGCTTCTGCAGTATGAGAACCCAAAGGACAGGGGGAACTTCAAAAGATGGGAAAGCCCGGAAATAAGGCTAAAAATGTACAATGCCGGGAAGAATATCAAGCAGAAGCAGGGGCTGGAAATGCAGGAACTGATCCAGGCTTCAGGCTGGAACCCGGAAGGGAACTTCCTGAAGTGGGAAGCGCATTACAAAAAGCCGGAAGCCCTGCTGAACAATGGCAGGGGAATAATGCTGGCAGAACTTGTGAATCCTAATTTCAACAAGATCTTCCGGACTGATTTATATAATCAATATAAAAGACTTATGCCTATGGGAAAGATTGAATTTCCGAACAACAAGAAAGACTTGTCCACTTCTGACCTTTTGATGCTGACTTTGGCAGATGCGAATCTGAATGAGGGAAACACCCTGCAGGAAGTCAAAAATCTGCTATTTGACAGGATCAATGCCATACCGGAAGAAGTCCTGACAGATGCAGACAAGAAGGCCAGAAAAAGGCAAATATCAGCCCTTCTGGGAAAGATAAAAACAACCCAGAAAAGCAGATGGGATCTGGCTGATAAATTGAAAGCAGCCCTTGATCTGGATGAAGCCTGAAAATGGCATACCCTCTTTACTATATCTAAAAAGGATAAGAATTCTTATC
>RZYY01000087.1 GCA_009930115.1 Sphingobacteriia bacterium
TGTTATCTAAAACCAGGGGCTGATTTTCGGTACGATTTGTCTTATGGCCAGCAGAGAAATTTATACCAACCTGCGAATTCGATAAGAATCCGGAAAGTTTTGTTGAACCACTTTCATCGGTAATGGTAAAATTATCAATCATGAAAATAAATGCATCATCGGATACACAATTGATTGCAATGTAAATTTCCTGATCTTCGAATGCACTAAGATCGTAGGTAAATTCTGTCCATGTTACCGGTGATTCAAGGTAAGGTGAGGGGGTGATAAAGGTAAAATCATCAGGATTGGAACCAGTAGTCGAAATGCCCACTTTAAAACGTTCCAGGCCATAATTGTCTTCGACTGATTTGTGGAAGAAACTAAGATGATCTCCAATGGCTATTTTTAATTTTGGAGTTATAATCCAGTCGTTATTTGGACCAGGATTGGCTGCGAAGCAGGCTGCAAAATGGCGATTTGAATAGGGTTGCCAGGCAGGATCGTTGCAAACAGGGGAGGTTGTCGTCGGATCAAAGATGATGAAAGAACCTGTATAATGCTCATTGGTAAAGTCGTAGGATGATGAACCATAGGTTGAAAGCTCGTCAAGATCATATTGCGTCCAGTTGCCAAAACTTAAGGTAAAATCATTATATATCTCAAAGCTTTCATCAATGGCTGGCGAGTACCAATTGAGCACAACGTCATTGCCATTTTCTACATTTGCTGTAAGATATCTTGGTGGATTGAACGGATTAACCGGTGTGAATTCTACAAGCCAGGCCTGAAGATTCCAGTCCCCTTCGATGGGGATCGAAGTGCTGCTGAGTGGGGCCCAACTCAGGTTGTCATAGTTGTTTAACCGGAAAAGATTACTTTTCCCATCAATTTCAGTTGCCTCATCAACGCCAGCCGGATAAAAACCACTCCCAGGGTCATAAAACTCAACCCCAAACCAAAGCTCCTGGGTTGGATCAACCTGATAGGGGTCATTCAGGATTACTTCAACCCAACTGTCAGCAACTGGAGTGAAATTTTGGCTGAAGTATTCTACCAGACCTGCCTGATTAATCCCTTGCCAGATTTTAATGCTTGCACTCGAAGGTAAATCATCAATATAAACCCTAATTTTTGTGATTTCATGCGAGGGATAATCAGTAAGATCAGCAGGTTCAAATCGGGCAGCAATTTGCAAAATCCCGGCGGTTGTTCGCCCTACTGCATTGTTGTTCAGTCCATTATCCCAATGCAACCAATCATCAGGTTCAGTTATTGTAAGGTAATCTGTTTTTGTTTCTGTGTAAACACCATCTACTGTTAAGCTTATGGTTTTGTATCCGACAGTGCTGTAAGTAACTTCATGTGGTCCTTGTGTATTTGCCGATGGTGGATTGGCACCTTCTCCAAAATCCCAAAGCCATGATGAAAAACTGCCACCGGTGGAGTTATCAGTAAAGATGATTGTTTCGTTAACTTCTGCAATTTGAGGAGAAGCTGTAAAATCTGCATTAGGTATATTGGAGTAATAAACTGTTACTGACCAGGTTTCATTATCTACCTTATTATAATAGGTACTGCAACCAAAACCACCCCAGGTACGACCTGCATGTAATTCAAACTGAATACTGCCGCCACCCGAAACCCCATTTGCTATGTCCAGGCCCGAGCGGGAATAAACTAGTGTTCCCGGCGTATCCCCATACCCAAAAGTTAAGGATGGCTCGTTAGTTCCTCCCACGCTTACACACCTGAGTTGTGACCTTTGTTCTGACATCCATCCAAAATGGTCTGCTGTCATTGCATAAGTTGTGCTCACACTGTCAATGGTGGCCCCAGCCGGTATTTCAATTGTCAACGAACCGGGGCAGGAGGATGAGCCGGATATCGAGTAGAAATTAATGTCAGTCGGAATATCTCCTTCGCTGTATGTTGCACTTGCTGATTGTTCGGGTAGATTAATAGTAATATAGTCGGTTTTAGTTGCCGTAAATTCACCATTTATGGTAAGACTGATTGTTTTATAGCCTGCAGTCGAGTAACTTACCGAATGCGGACCCTGTGTTGCAGCTGTTGCCGGATTGGAACCTGCTCCAAAATTCCATTCCCATGAAGTAATAATTCCTTGTGAATCATCTGTAAAAATAATGGTTTGACCAATTTGGGCTGTTGTCGGAACAGCTGAAAAATCAGCAATAGGAGCATAGCTTGTTACTGAAAAATCATCAATAAAACACAATCGTGAACCAGAGTTGCTTCTCAGTCGGATGTAAATGTTCGTTTTTGTGGTAAATAACGGATCAGAACTTATATCAATATTATAGTTGACCCATGAGTTATTAGTCCCTTGAAGTGTAGCTATTGTATTCCAGGTTGTTGCATTGGGATCAGTTTGCCATTGTACTTGCAATGAAAGTGGCCCGCCACCCTGACCATACGGCAAACGTAAATACCAAAAACTTAATTCTTGCGGAGTTGTTAAAAGAGGGGTGATGATGTAATGGTCGTTGCTGTTAAATTGTACACTTCTTGCTCCACTGTGGTGACGCGTTGAAGTATGTGTAACACCGGGTGAGTAAGTCCATCCTGCAGGTGGAGGTACACTTAGTTCAAATCCCTCGTCAATAAGGTAAATCTGACCAGGTAATAAATTCCATGAACACGTGATTAAAACTAAAATCAAAAGAGTAAGCCAGGTTTTCATGTTTTAAAGACTAATTCCCGTTCAATAAAACAGTTTGCTCCACAAAATTAATTATTAAATTAAAATCAAAAACTTTTTTATCGGAGCGGGCGAGAGGGTGAAAACTTTTAAGATTATCAAAACATTATTTTTTTTGAAAAATAGGTTTTATTATCTGAAAATCTTACTATGAAAACCCCTTTAAATGATTGTAAATCAATAGTCTTCATTTCTACAGCATCATTTATTGTTTTGAAAAACACCCTGCGTCCTGTTGTATCAAAAATTTCCAGATAATAGTTGGTGTTCCCCTGAACAAGTCTCATATCTATATAAAGAGTATTGTCATAAGAATAAATATGAACCGGCAGTTGGTCGTGGGGATCGGCAAAATTGCCTTCAACGAAATGTAAAACAAATCTTTCCGGGTTATCAGTTGATGAAGCTTGAAATAAATACTCCGGATTACTTAAAAAATCATGCTTGTTTCCTGTTTTTTTATCTTCAAGCATAAACATTTTAAAGTATGAATCGTCAAAATTGACCTTGATAACATGACTTCCGTCAACTCCTGGTTTGAAAGATACTGGTATTACCGGAGTGGACTCCAGATTGGTATAATGGTGCAGGGAATAAGCAATCCCGTTAACTGGTATGTAAAGGCTTGGAGCAGTTTCGATAAAACTGAATTTTTTTCGACTCCCGCTGATTTTGTCAGTATGCCCGAACTCAATGACAATTTCATCTTTATTATTCCCATCAACCGGCTGCACTGTGAGTGAAAGCCTGATAGCATTTTCAGAGGTAGTTTTAAGCCAGTTATCAGAACCATCATGTATTCTTATGTCGTTTGTCATACTGATTGAACCAGTCTCTGCCGCAGCAACAAAAAATCCCTGGGTTGGAGCAATATAACGGGTAACTCCAAGCGTTCCAAGGTCTGTTTCAGATGCTGAATTATAAACACCGTAGTTTTCAGCCTGATCATTCCAAATCCAAATATCGTATCCCTGACCATTAGAAATAAGTGGAGAGCGATCCCATCCGGATTCTGCCTTCCAGTCAATAGAAGAAGGATATGGATTTCCAATAAGGTTACTTCCTGCTTCAGTAGTATCAGCAATTGTTTTGGTTACTTCAAAGGTAAGCGTTCCATTGTTTAGATTTCCCTGAAATTCTAAAGTAGGGTTTTGTGATTGATAAGAAACAAGATATCCTTTCCCGGGCACAAAATTGTTGCTACCGTTTGCTGTAATCCAAACCGGTGGATAATCAATATTTAGCAGGTAAATCCAACATATTTCAGGCTCGTACCAGGTGTAAAAATCATATCCGGTGCCGTCGCCATATGATCCGGCTGGAGTAAAACTTCCTGAAATAGGCTGATTACTCACGGGTGAGGAAAGCATATGCCATGTCTCCGGTTCACCATTTATATAGCGTTCGAAAGTAGCTGGAACATCAGGAGAATTATGTAAAAGTGAACCTGTTCCGTTTGTATTTGATTGAATTATCAAACCTGCCGGACCAGCCATGTTGTTGAGTGATGCTGACACAGTGAGGCTGCCATTGTGTGCAATGGCGACAACACTGTTGTTTTGAATTGTAATGCTTTTTACCTTTGCATCAGAACTGATAACCGGTTGATTAGGTACTGGTGGTATTCTCACATTATCATTAGCTGTTGGAACAATGTTTTGATTCCAGTTGCCGGGAACTTCCCATGCTATATCTATATTCCCTGTCCAGATGATAAGATAGAATCCACCTAATGGTGAGAGAAATGGATAACCATTGTTAATTGTCGGATCAATTGACCATATGGTTGTGAAATTCCAGCCGGAATTGATAAAAGTGTTGATATCATTCATCTGGGCTGTATTTTGCGGAGTGCCGCCACTGCTGTAGGAAACACCTGAAGTCTCTGTATCCCAGAAAGAATTGTTAACAGAACCTCCGGTGGAAGCTGCAATTAATCCTCCAATTTGACTACCATCCGATGACACAATGGTACTTGAAAAAGAATTGGATATGGTTGCCCATTTTATTTCTCCAACCAATCCACCTACTTTATTGTTTCCGGAAGCAGTTCCGACAGCATAGGAATTCAAAATTGTTCCCGATTGTATTGCCCCGACCAGACCTCCAATGTTGGAGTTTTGACCAAATACCTCAGAAGTCGAAAAACACTGACTTATAGTTGATGAACCATAAGCCATGTAACCGACAAGACCACCTGTTTCTGTTTTTCCATTGACAATGCCGGTAGAGTAACATAATTCAATTAAGCCATCCTGATTAAAACCTACAAGACCTCCTACATGAATTGTTCCGTTAACATTAGCTGTTGAATGACAATTTGTTATAGTTGAACCATTATAACCATTGAATCCAATTAAACCGCCGGTGTTTTTTTCTCCATTAACCTCGCCTTCCGAAAATGAGTGGGAAATATCCCCACCATTATTAAGGCCGATAAGTCCTCCAATATTATCTCCGCTACCGGTAATTACCGCTGCTGACTGAGAACTGATTACATCACCTTCATTTTTTCCAATTAAACCGCCAACCTGATTTTTGCCATTTACACTCCCGTAACTGGAACAATTTTCAACCATTGCACTGTTGTTATATCCTATTAAACCTCCGACTGTACTTCCTGATGACATCACATTTGCATTTGTATGACAGTCAGAAACATTACTTCCTGAATAAATTTCGCCGGCTAATCCACCTGAATTATCATCTCCGTTAATCGTTCCGGAAACGAATACATTCTGAATCTCTCCCGATAAAACCCCGCAGAGTGAAGCTGTTCTCGTTTTGCCACTGATATTGACGTTTCCCAATGTTAAGTCCTTAACCGTGCAATTTGGCCCAATATGTTCTATAAGGGCAACCCGATCTTCATTAGTGCGGTTAATAATAAGATTGGTTATACTATAGTTGTTCCCGTCCAGACTGCCATTTTGATAAGAAATGGGTTCAAATCCTTTTCCATTGTTCCAGGTAGCTGTTTGTGATGCATCAATGTCACTGATTAGTCTGAAATGAGCAGTGTTTGATACTGATGAAATAGCCTGCAATTGTTGGATATTCCCGATGAGGTAAGGGTCTTGTGTTGTTCCTGATCCACCGGCAAACTGGCCATAAATGGTAAACGGTAAAAATGTTCCCAGGATAAATAAAAATAGGTAGGTTGCAGAATGCCGAAATAAATAATTTGAACTGTCGATTGTTTTGATCAGATAAATCATGATAAAAAGTTTAAATCAGGTTGATTAATGAAGTAAAAAAATTTACCAACATCTATTCTAACCCGAATTATTAAAAAACCAATCAATCAAAAATCATGCAATTTATCAGAATCATAGTCTGTGACGGATTTATGAGAATAATGCCGGGAGAATTTCCAATTTTTGGAAAAACATTTCCCTTAAAGAAAAATAATTTTATTCCGGTTAAAATTTTCAATCATTCACCGAATATTAAAATGGTATTACTAATTGGTTTTAAAGGTAAGAGGATCACTCAAAATAATCTTTTTCTGCTGGTTGAAGAATCTGCTAATGATAGCTTAACTTCTGAAGGATTTTGTTTTTTCTTACACAGAAAAAAGAGGCTGACCTTTTGAAACATTCTCTATTTTTTTTACACCCATTTATTAATCAAATGCTTACACCATGTTTACACCAAAAAGAAACAGGGAGTTAACTATTTTAGCTAACTCCCTGTTTTTCTTTCGTTTACTTAGAGCGGTAAATGGGGTTCGAACCCACGACCCTCAGCTTGGGAAGCTGATGCTCTGCCAACTGAGCTACTACCGCAGTTTCTGTTGTGGATGCAAAATTAATTGAAATTTGTTTTAGCCATTAATTTTTCTACTTTCTCCTGTAAAATTTTCATTATCTGGCCGGCTTTACCTTCCAGATGGATATCAGTGATATAGTTTGTATATCTTGATTTTTCAGGGTTTACCTCTATGATAAGGGCATTGTTGCGCCTGGCGATCCCTGGTATTTGGTTGGCTGGCATTACTTCTCCGGTTGAACCAATAATCAGAAAAACATCACAACGCTCGGCGGCTGCCATAGATGCAGAATAAGCTTCCATAGGTATGCGCTCTCCAAAAAAGACAAAATCAGGTTTTAACAGGCTTCCGCATTTGAGGCAGACAGGCGGGAGTTTTTCCAACGAAATTTCTTTAGGCTGAAAATGAGCTTCGCATTGCGTACAAACCAATCGCTGAGAATTGCCATGAAACTCATAAACTGTAGTATTCCCGGCAAGTTGATGAAGGTTGTCTATATTTTGGGTAATTACAGCTTTTAGTAGTCCCAATTCTTCAAATTTGGCCAGTGCAAGGTGCGCAGGATTGGGATTTGCTTTACCGAAAAAATCATAAAAAATCTCTTTGATTACTTTCCATGAACCGAGAGGATTCCTGAAAAAATAATCGAGATCAAGCACTTCCGGGTTGTATTTACTCCACAATCCGTCAGGCCCTCTGAATGGCGGAATACCACTTTCCACAGAAATGCCTGCACCGGTAAAAGCAACCAGATATTTTGACCGGGCAATGCTTTCAGCTGCCTGATCAATCTTGCTGTTTATGCTTTCCATCTTTTACACAGATTTGTTTAAGAGTACAAATGTAAAGCAAAACTAATGATAATTGTCAGCAAAAAAACTCTAATGGGTACTTCCTTTCAATTGTATGCATGGATTTAGTTTAAAATCTATACGACCGCAAATGAACCTAAATCCGGAAAGTTATGTTAAACATCAATAATTTTTTTTAATGCTTTTAAGATTTTAAACTAAATTTATGCAAACTTATCTTGTGACAGGAGCTTCCGGTTATATTGCCTCCTGGATTGTGAAGTTCCTCCTCGAAAAAGGTGAAAAAGTTCATGGTACTGTCAGGAGTCTTAACAATGTTGAAAAAATCAGTCATTTATTAGTTTTACAAAAAAAGTATCCGGATCAGTTAATGCTTTTTGAAGCAGATTTGCTCAAAAAAGAAAGTTTCAAACCAGCAATGAAAGGATGCAGCGTTGTTTTACACACGGCATCTCCATTTATCATCGGTAAAACTGGGAATGTTCATCGTGATCTTATCCGTCCTGCATTGGAAGGAACACGAAATGTATTAACCCTGGCGAATGATTTTAAGGAGGTCAGAAGGGTGGTTTTGACCAGTAGTGTAGCTGCAGTTTACAGCGATGCTGCCGATTTGGAAAAAACTTCAAACAGTGTTTTTACAGAAGCGGATTGGAATACCCTGAGCAATGAAAAACATAATCCCTACCAGTTTTCGAAAACCATTGCCGAACGTGAAGCCTGGAGAATTGCCGGAGAACAAACAAGATGGAAACTCACAGTAATCAATCCGGGGTTAGTACTTGGCCCATCGCTCTCAAAAAGAACTGACTCGACAAGTATTGGTATAATGCGTTCACTTACTAATGGTAAATTCAGGAGCGGTGTTCCTGATTTGTATTTTGGAATTGTAGATGTAAGAGATGTTGCGAAAGCGCATATTCTGGCTGCTTCAAGTGAGCATGCTGAAGGTCGTCATATCTGCGTAAGCGAAACACTTTCGCTGATTTCTATCGCAAAAATTCTCAGGGATCATTTTCCCGATTTGCCTGTTCCTAAATCTGTTCTGCCTAAAATATTCCTCTATCTTGCTGCCCCGCTGATAGGCTTTACTTGGAAGTTTATCAGATTAAACGTTGGTTTCCCATTCAGATTCGATAATCAAAAAAGCATTCAACTCGGGCTTGAATACTCTCCTGCAGGTAAAACCATTATAGACCATGCCCGGCAGTTGCATGAAAATAATTTGGTGTAGTTTAATAATAAAATTCATTCTTTACCTGAAATCATTATTAATCAAAACGTTAAAAAAGTAATCCTGTAATTAATGCAGATACTGAATAAACTTTTACACTCAGGTTTAAATGAAACTCTGAAAAATTGAAAAAAGCAGCAATACGAATTTTAAACTTTTCGAATTTGGCAGTTAGGTGAATCAGCATAAAAATCAAAAGGAGATTTTAGCTTTAAGTTGAATATCAGATTTTTGCTTTTCAACCATTAATTTCAACCAACAATGATCAACTGAATAAAACACTTGTTAGTATGATAAAGCAGCAAGCGAGGATCTGACAGTGAATGAGAGTTGAATTATTAATATTTTTGCCCACATTTTTAGTTAAACATGAATGCTGCATCTGCTTTCAAACGCAAACCGGTTTATACTTATTTACTTGTTACGCTTTCGATGGTTTTCTGGGGATTTAGTTTTGTATGGTCAACCATTGTTTTGCGGTACTACGATCCAGTGACCACTGTGCTTTTGCGCCTTATTCTGTCATCTGCAATTATGTTTGGTGGTTTAAAACTGTTTGGCAGGTTGCAGAAAATTCAGCGTGAAGACTATCGCTTGTTTTTGCTGTCTGCATTGCTTAACCCTTTTTTGTATTTCTTAGGCGAGAATTATGGATTAAAATATTCGTCGCCAACTATCTCGGCTGTAATTATTGCTACCATACCGCTTTTCACTCCGATTCTCGGTTACCTGTCATTCAGGGAAAAGATGACACCACTAAACGTTGCTGGCTTGTTTCTTTCTTTTTTTGGTGTACTTTTTATGTTGGTTGACAGTAATTTATCTTTTTCTGCTTCCCCGGTTGGTATAGCATGGTTGTTTATGGCAGTTATTACTGCTGTGTTTTATGCAGTTTTGCTCAAAAAGCTGGCATTCAAATACGATGCTTTCACTATTATCGCTACGCAGAACCTTATTGGCGCTTTCTTTTTTCTGCCATTGTTTTTTGTACTTGATTTTCGTGAATTTATTCATGTAATTCCCACAACTGAACTGATCGTTTCATTGCTTTTGCTTGCTTTTTTTGCCTCCTCCCTGGCTTTTACTTTTTTTACGATCGGTGCGCATGAATTAGGAATCAGCAAAACCAGCCTGTTTTCAAATTTAATACCTGTGTTCACTGCCGTTTTTTCTTGGTTAATCCTGAATGAACAATTTGAGATACAGAAAATCGGCGGAATGGTCTTAGTCCTCTCTGGTGTTTTATTATCGCAGGTTACAGGGAAAAAGTTATTTATCAATTTTTACCGATTTATCATTTTCAGAAAAAAAAATAATGATGCAAACTAATTGAAAACCGTGAACGAATAATAGTTTCAAACCAAAAGAATTTTTTCCAGGAATGTAATAGTAAACTGCTGTAATATAGATTTATACACTGATATTTTTGAATCCTTTGTTGAGATTTTATGATCAAATTCAGTTTTAAAACGGAAGTGATGTTTTAATTTCATTCAGAAAAAATCAACTTGATAAAGCAGAAATAAAAAAGAATACTATCTTTGCGCCCACTTTTTAATTTTTATTTTTTTTATTAACTTAATCAAAAACAAGATGTTAAACCAGTATGAAACCGTTTTCATTTTAACTCCCGTTTTGTCTGACGAACAGATGAAGGAAGCGGTAAAGAAGTACCAGGAAATGCTAAAATCCAAAGGTGCTGAAATTGTTCATGAACAACACTGGGGTATGCGGAAGTTAGCCTATCCGATCCAAAAAAAATCAACAGGTTTTTATCACCTCATTGAGTATAAAACCGAAGGACCGTTAATTGCTGAACTTGAGCTAACCCTGAAACGTGACGAGCGCGTCATTCGTTTCCTAACCGTGAAACTTGATAAACATGCTGTTGCTTACAATGAGAAGAAACGCGCAAAAACTCAGGAAGAAGTAACGGTAAAGGAAGAAGCAAATTAATTCAGTAACCTTTAAAAAAATAATAACATGGCACAACCCAATTCAGACATAAAATTTCTGACCCCCATTGCAGTAGATGTCAAGAAGAAAAAATACTGCCGTTTTAAGAAATCAGGAATCAAATATATTGATTACAAGGATGCAGACTTTTTGTTGAAGTTTGTGAACGAGCAGGGTAAAATTTTACCCCGTCGTCTTACTGGTACATCCACTAAATATCAGAAAAAAGTTGCCCAGGCTATCAAACGTGCCAGGCATCTTGCATTAATGCCTTATGTTGCTGACTTACTTAAATAGGAGGGAAAATCATGGAAGTAATTTTGAAACAAGATATTGAAAAATTGGGATTCGAGAATGAGATCGTAAAAGTGAAAAACGGTTACGCAAGAAATTATCTGATTCCCAAAGGAATGGCAATCTTAGCCACCGAAACCAATAAAAAAGTACTTGCTGAAGTACAACGTCAGAAAGCATTCAAAGAGCAAAAATTGCGCAAGGATGCAGAAACTACCCAAAAGCTTCTCGAAAAATTAGAGTTGCGGATAGGTGCAAAAGCAGGAACTTCTGGCAAGATTTTCGGTTCGGTAAATGCAATTCAGATAGCCGAAGCCTTGAATGGAAAAGGTTTTGAGATTGATCGTAAAAAAATTGATGTTGATGGTGATAACATCAAGGAGCTCGGAAATTATACTGCTAAAGTTCACCTGTACAGAGAAATCAAAGCTGAACTTAAATTCGAAGTTTACGCCGAATAATCATCTCGAATGACCACAAATAAAAATGCCACCGGAGTTACATCAGGTGGCATTTTTGTTTTACAGTGATAACAGTTTTGTTTTCCGCCTGCTAAACTGCCTTTAAAGCAGCTTCGTAGTCCGGCTCCTGAACAATTTCCGGAACTTGTTGGGTATATTTTACCTTACCATTTTCATCCAACACTACCACTGCACGCGAATGTAATCCGGCCATCGGACCATCAGCAATGGTTACCCCGTAATTTTTGCCAAAACTTCCATCGCGAAAATCAGAAGCAGTTACAACGTTGTCCAGACCTTCGGTGCTGCAAAAACGCCCGTGAGCAAAAGGCAGGTCTTTTGAAACGCAAACCACAACCGTGTTTTTCAGTTTACCGGCTTCCGCATTGAATTTACGCACTGAGGCTGCACATACAGAAGTGTCGAGGCTTGGGAAAATGTTGAGTACTACTTTTTTTCCTTTCAGATCGTCGAGTTTAAGTTCACTCAAATCCTGCTTTACAAGTTTGAAACCGGGAGCGTGAGCTCCTTTTTCGGGTAAATGCCCAATAGTGTTGATGGGATTACCTTTTAAGGTGATTTTTGCCATATTTTTTAAACTTTAGGTTTTACAACTATTGCTAAAAACAGCACTTTGGCAAAAGTGTTCAGATGCGAATACTTTTCTGTTGAATAAAACCTTTTTGTCTCAGTATAAAAGTTCGTTTACTTTTGCGGCCGGATATTAAAGAATGATTTTTAAGTGCTTTCAACTTCGCAAATAAAAGAGATAAAATCGTTGCAGGTGCAGAAATTTAGAAAGCTTCAGCGGCAGTTTGTTGTTGAGGGGGTGAAGATGGTGGATGAACTGCTTCGCTCAAGTTTTGAAGTCATTCGGATTTATGCAACCGAAAATTGGATTAACACTATTGGAAAATTTGCAACATCTGGTTTTGCAAATATTCAGCAGGTTACTCATTCAGAGTTGCAGAGGATAAGTCAGATGAAAAGCCCTAACGAGGTGCTGGCCATTGTAAAAATTCCTGATAATGAATCTGAAAGACTGATATTTGATGATTTTGTGCTCATGCTTGACCAGATTGCCGACCCGGGAAATTTGGGGACAATAATTAGAATTGCTGACTGGTTTGGCATCAGAACGATTGTTTGTTCACCCGACACTGTGGAATTATACAATCCTAAAGTAATTCAGGCAACTATGGGTTCTGTTTTCAGGGTTCATGTGCATTATGCTTGTTTACCTGAAGTTATTCAAAATAATGGTTCAGGTTTACCGGTTTATGGTGCTTTGCTTGACGGAGAAAACATTTTTAAGCAACAATTATCTAAAAAGGCGATTTTAGTTATTGGCAATGAGTCACATGGAATTTCCGATGCGGTGCGTTCGCTGATTGATTATCCGGTAAAGATTCCTTCAATGGATAGTGGAGCTGAATCATTAAATGCATCGGTTGCTACTGCTGTAATGTGTGCAGAATTCAGGCGGGGTTTTTGGATTTGAAAGAAATCATCTTTACAGATCGGAATATAAACAAAATTTTTCTCTAAATTGTTCCTTATTTAAACGAGATTATTAAATTATGCTTCAACTACTTGTAATTTCAATTGTGCTGATCGGCCTTGCTGTGGCTGGTATTGCAATCAAAATGTTTTTAAAAAAGGGTGGAGAATTTCAGAAATCATGCGGCAGTGTTGATCCTTCAACTGGTAAGCGGGTAGCCTGTACCTGTGGTAAGTCTGAAACCGAACGTTGCACCAATCAGCATGCTCATCACCATCATCATCATGATGAGGTCGAGTTTGAAGAGATTACAGCTCGTTGAGCATCTTACTAATACCTTTTGTAGCAAAGGTTTTGATTTTCCCTGTTTCGTCAGCATAAATAAGATAGGCTTCAATTGAGGGATTTCTGTCTAAAAATTCTTTTGCTTTTTCCATTCCCATTACCATGAATGCAGTAGCATATGCATCCGAACGGGCTGTGCTGTCGGAAAATACAGTTGCTGACAATAAAGAATGTA
>RZYY01000251.1 GCA_009930115.1 Sphingobacteriia bacterium
GGCCGTTTTTGGTGACCATTTTCAATGATGGTGAACTGGTTTGCAACTAGAAAATCATTGTTGTATGGATTCTTAAAATCTATCAACCAAACCCTGTCGCCCCGTTCGTTGCCATCCACCTGTTTTGACACCGGAATACCCTCGGTTAAGAACCTGTGAAATGTTTCATTGTTGGTGAGCATCTCCGGTGAAGCAATTCGCTGAATCTCTTTAACAGCTTCTTCCTGCGAATCGACCGGGATGCTATGATTGATCCTTTTAACTGCACTTTGTAGCCGACCTAACAATAAAACCTGAGCATAACTATTCCGTTCGGGGCTTATACCGTCATGTGCAATATCGGGCCCATAGATATACTCATAACCAAGTTTATCTAGCAACTCAATTGCAAAAGCTTCTATGGTATTTTCGGTGATTTTAGTCATCCTTTAAGTGTATTAATAGCCATATCTCTCATTTAAATATTTTAGCCAATTTTTAAATTCTTCATTGTGTTGATTATCTCTAACAAACTTTACCCAATCCTGATGATGCCAGGTAATAAAGTCAGCACCATGAACATAAATTTCTTCCCATCCATTTTGGAAATCCGGTATTCCTGAGGTCTTCAAACATCTAATTAAAGCTTTGTTTCTTGCATCGAATGAGACGGAAGAGACTACCAAGTCATACTTTCCACTTTTTTTAATTCCATTCGCTAATGATTGCTGACGAAATAATTGATAACCAGCAGTTGCAGCAGGACATCTTGTAAGTTTCGATTTACCAATAGCGGTCAGTTCGAAATAATCAATATATTTTCGCCCCCAAACTTTCTGATGACACGGCAAAGCTTCATAATTGCATGTAGCCGCAGCCTGTAAACATTTTTCAGGATGAGGATTGGCTGGTTTATCGCCTCTGTTGGTTGTCCGGCGGGCTGAACATCGGTAAAAACTATGCTCTGTGTATTTACATTCCGTAAGAATTAACCCGGTACCTCGCGTTGTTTTTACAATAAAGGCAACATCGGGTGATGTTTGACCTGTTCCACGACCACCATTCATTTCACCTAACAATACTTTCGGGCTTAAATTTCCCTCAAGCGAATACTCAAGCTCTACATCAACCACTTCAATTATATCGGACGATATCCTTGTTTGTAAGAAGCCAAGTAATAAATCTTTTAGGTGGGTATTAATTCGGGCAGGAAAATACAAATTGGCTGCAACAACCCATGAGCTAAGCAGATTACGGACACTAGAGTGTGCTTTTATGGTATCACCGAGATATACTGGCAATGCATTCTGAATATCTTTCCATAATAGCTTTGTCCAATCTCCTTTCGTGATATGAGCATAACTTACCTTATTATGCCTGCCCCATTTTTCAGGCTCTCTTTCCCAATCGGGTTGAGATGAATAGTTCTTCCACCACTCAACTTGACTAATTTTTTGTGTTTCGTAGAAGTTCATCATCGTTGCTTTATACTTCAACCATTATCTCCCCACTCATCAGCTTCGGTAACAATGTATCACGCAATGCAGTGAGGGTGCGGATTTGGGTTCGGTTTGCTAATATCTTGAAAAAATAAGGCTTCACTGTTTCCTCAAACCAGATGATATGAGTTTCTTTGGGTAGAGTGATAGTTATTCCTTTAAAAGTATTTGTTGTGATCGTGTCAAAAACACTACCATAGACTGCTGATTGTAATTCATCAACCGAATAAGCAACAAGTAAGTAGGTGAAGAAAAAGCAATTCTTATATTTTGGCAAAATCCCATAATTCGATTGACTGTATGCCATTGGCTCTGATAGCATACAGTATTTACCGACTGTGCCCCTTGCTGAAATAACGGTTGAAAATTTAGGCAAGAGTTTGGCAGAACTATTTTTTAAACCCAATTCTGTGATTGACTTTTCCGAACTAACTACAAAGTTCTTGTGATTATTAGCAATATCACCTCCTGAAAGCCATTTTACATTTCCGTCCCAGTACTTCGAGAGTGAGGTTTTGGGGGTTCCACCTCCAACTAATTCGATTGCTTTGAAAAGTGAAACTTCCTTCCAATCCTCCTTCGCTTCTTCCACAAACCACTGCCTAAAGAGTGTTTCGGCCATTTTTTCTAAAGTAGCGTTTTGGCGGTGCAGTAGGTCAATTTTGTCATCTAAACTGCTGAGAACTGAGGCAATGGCGGTTTGTTCAGAGATGGGGGGAAGTTTGATTTCAATACTTTTGATTTCTTCAAAATTCACGTTTGGTTGGGCAGATTGACCAGACATATTATTGACGTAATCAATCATAACTTGTTGGCTCAAATACAAACTCACATATGTAGGATTTGCTTTTTCTTGATTTAACCGAAGTATGGCGAGGGCTTGATTTGTATTTGCCGGTAAAATGTCTTTTGTTACAATTGCGTTTTTTCCAAGGTAGATTCCTGCCATTGAAAATAGAATATCATTTTCTGCTAATTGTGACCTTTTAAAACTTTGATGCGTTTCTTCATTGATGTGAGCAATCTTTGTTTTATCCAATTTTCTATCATACCCAATTGCATCTGATTTCACATAATTGATCCCCTTATCCACAAAGCCGATGCCTTTAGGAGGTGTTGTTCCTTTTGTGATCACATTCAGTAATTCGCCCAGTTTAATTTCTTTCCATTCACTCATTGATTTTAATCTTTAGGATGTGAACAGAACTGATTTTATGCATAATGTTATTATTCTTCATCTTCTTTCTTTCCGTGTTTAATCTGTTTGGGTTGTTGAACTTTTTCTATCTTTTTAATACTATCTGCTGCCGGTAGATTTTCGGGCATTTCGCCTCCCAACTC
>RZYY01000088.1 GCA_009930115.1 Sphingobacteriia bacterium
GAATCAGAGTTTTCGACTGAGCATCTCCATCATTAGTTTTGTTCTGTCAACAGGCACTACTCCCACACTTTCGCACACCTGCCCGCCAGCCAGGTTGCTGATAGCTGCTATTTCAACATCACTCATTCCTGCAGTTAAAGCCAGACATGCGAGACTAATTACTGTATCGCCTGCACCGGAAACATCGGCAATGGAACGAAGGTGGGCAGGCAGATGATGGTCGGTGAAAGTACCGTCGGTGAGCTGCCGGCTGACGAAAATGCCTTCTTCTGACAAAGTCGCCAACACAAGCGGAACATGCATCTTTTTGTGCAACAATCTTACGGCCTGGCGAACTTTATCGAGACTGAAAACATCAAGGGTTATTCCAAGTCCTTCCGTCAGCTCTTTCAGGTTGGGCTTAATTAAAGTTACATTTCTGTAAAAGGAAAAATTTCGCTTTTTCGGATCAACAACAACCGGGATCATTTTTTCATCGGCCAACTGAAGAATTTGATTAATCAGTAAAGGAGATATTACCCCTTTGTCGTAATCCTGAAAAATAATAGCGTTGATCCTGACAGACCTGACTATATTTTGAATCAAATCAAAAAATCTATGGTTTTCTTCATCGTCCAGCGGAGCGTCAATTTCTTCATCCACTCTGAGCATTTGAGCATTATTTCCAATTACTCTGAATTTAGTAGTGGTTATTCGTTTTTCGCTCTGCATAATGCCATCAGGACAGAGATTATTTTCCTGCATCAATTTTTTAAAAATTACCGCTTTATCATCCTTGCCCACTACAGAACAAAGATATGTCCGTGCACCAATGGCTTTAAGATTTATGGCAACATTGGCTGCACCTCCCAGTCTGTTTGCTCTTCTATTAACTGCAACAATAGGGACAGGAGCTTCAGGTGAAATTCGGGTAACTTTCCCCCAAAGATAAGCATCAATCATCACATCTCCAATTACCATTATTGACTGAAGACTGAATTTTTCAAAGATATCGTTTACCTGTTCGGGAGTGTAAACTAACATGTGAGAAAATTTAGTGTAACCTGGAAAGTGCTTCCTTTATTCTTTTTACCGACTCGATGATATCACTTTTTGAACAGGCATAAGAAAAACGAATGTAGTTCTCACATCCAAATGCAGAACCCGGAACCAATGCAACATGTGCTTTATCAAGCAAATAAAGACATAAGTCCGTGTCATTGCTGATTGTTGAAACTCCATCAGATTTACCAACATACCATGAAATTTCAGGGAATACATAAAAAGCTCCATCGGGTACATTTGTTTTTACTCCGGGAACATCGGCAAGTAATTTTAGCAGAAGATCCCTACGTTCACGAAATTGTAGTTTCATGATGCTCATTTCTTCAATTTCTGATGGATCAGCTTCCAATGCTTTAAGTGCTGCCATCTGCGAAATTGATGAAGCACCACTGGTATATTGACCCTGAAGAGTATTGCAGGCATCTGCAAGAATTTTGTTGGAAGCGGAATAACCTATACGCCATCCCGTCATGGCAAAACTTTTGGAAACACCATTAATGGTTATCACGCGGTCTTTGATGAAATCAAACTGGGCAATACTTTCATGTTTTCCGTTGAAATTGATATGTTCGTAAATCTCATCAGCAATCACATACAAATCATCTTTTTTTGATAAAACTTTTGCTATGG
Source organism: Sphingobacteriia bacterium (assembly GCA_009930115.1). GTDB lineage: Bacteria > Bacteroidota > Bacteroidia > Bacteroidales > 4484-276 > RZYY01. The sequence continues at coordinate 1,675 of RZYY01000088.1, forward strand.
CTTCAAGCTCATCTTTTGAAAATACTGATCCTGAAGGATTTGACGGGGAACTGAAGATAAGAATTTTGGTTCGATCAGTAATATGTTTTTCTATGTCGGAGGCGCTGACTTTAAAATCCTGATTGATGTCTGAAGGAATAATTACCGGACGACCACCAGCCATCTTAACCATTTCAGGATAAGAAACCCAGTATGGCGCAGGAATCAAGACCTCATCCCCGGGATTGATCAAACATAAAAAGGCATTCGCAATCGACTGCTTGGCACCGTTGGAAATAACAATCTGATTCATGGCATAATCCAGATTGTTTTCCCGCTTTAATTTGGCTGCAACGGCTTTGCGTAACTCATTAATTCCGGCAACCGGAGGATAGTGGGTAATGTTTTTATTAATCGCTTCAATGGCAGCTTTTTTTATACACTCAGGAGTATTAAAATCCGGTTCACCAATACTAAGATTAATGATGTCGTACCCGGCATCTTTCAGTTCTCTGCTTTTTCTGGTCATCAAAAGCGTAGCTGATTCTGACAAGCTTTTCACACGTTCAGATAGATCATTTGGATGCATTTCGTAAAGTTTTAAAATAAAGGTGCAAAAGTATTAAAAAAGCCTCTTGGTTTGAATGTGAACCAGAGAAATAGTGGCATTTTCTTTTACTGGTCAATAATGGTGAATAATTTTATTTTTGCCCCGGACAAAAATCAGTTTTAAAATGAATAGTCTGGTCGAAATACTCAAATTTTCCATTCCAACTTTAATTCTTGCAGCATCGGCAATAGTTTCAATGAAGATTTATCAAAAAACGGAAAAAGAAAAAAGTTCAGCAAGATGTCGCCTTGTGTTATCCAAAGCAATAATGTCTGTCAGACTGCAGGCTTGTGAACGCATCCTGCTTTTTCTTGAACGAAACAAACCAACTCAGGTTGTTACCCGTTTGCTTGCCCCCCGGATATCAGCAAGAGAACTTCAGCATGAATGCATTACAAGCATTGGCAACGAGTTTGAACACAATTTTACACAACAGCTTTATGTTTCGGTAAAAACATGGAATGCTTCATCAGTTGCAAAAGAATCAGCTATCTACTTGATTAATAAAGCATTTTCAGAATTACCGGAAAATGCTTCCGCACAGGATCTTGCTTTAAAAATTATTCAGCAAGGCAATACTGATGCTGATACAAACTCAATCAAAGCCATTGAAGAGCTCAAGAACGAGCTTCAGCAATCCTGCTGATAAATAAGACCGGGGTATTTTTTATCCATTCCCTTGTATAAAGGAAGTTTGAGCCCGTCAAAGTCTTTCGAGATCAAATTGCATTTGCCTGCAGCTATCATTTTACCTTCAGGATTTTCGGCAATGATATTTACGTTGAGCACTGTGTTTCCTTCACGCAACACCTCAGCTCTGACAACAAGATTATCTCCTTCGTTAACTCCTGCCAGAAAATCAATGTAAAAATTAGAGGAAACATACAATTTATCTTTTCCGAGGCTATAGACAGCTACACCAAGGGCATCATCCATCATAACCGCAAAAACACCGCCCTGCAATGTTCCCAGCGGGTTTGTCATTTCTTTTCTTACGGTGTATTCAACAGTTGCCGAACCCGGTGAAACTGCTTTAAGTTTCCCGTTCAGCCATACTCCTACCGGTGAAGGTGAATTATCCAGATGTTGCCCGATGAGGCTTTGCAGAAAATTAAGTTTTGTGTTGGACATTTGGGAAAACTAACTTGTTAAAATGTATAAATCAGTCACCGTTTTTTGCATAATTGTAAATCATCCGGAGAAAATGATCATATTTTTTATAAATTACAGCCCGCTTGAGTTTTAATGTCGGAGAAAGCTCTCCGGTTTGCGGACTCCACTCTTCACAAACCAGTCGAAAGCGCTTGATTTTTTCATGCTCACCAAGTGTACGGTTGGTTTTATCCACTTCTTTCTGATAGCGGGCAAGAACCATTGAATTTTTTATCAGGTCTTCATTATCGCGGTAATGTACTTTGTGTTTGGTTGCCCAAAAATGTAAATGATTGAAATTGGGGGAGATCAGTGCACTTGCAAATTTTTCGTTGACCCCGACTACCATGATTTGTTCAATAAAAATAGATTCCTTGAATTTGTTTTCAATTAACTGGGGAGCAATATATTTACCTGAAGAAAGTTTGAAGATTTCTTTTTTACGATCGGTAATCTTCAAAAATCGGCCTTCTTCCAGGTAACCAATATCTCCGGTATGAAACCAGCCTTCACTGTCTATCACCTCATTCGTATAATCAATATCTTTGTAATAGCCCAGCATGAGGTTCGGTCCTTTGACCAGTATTTCCCCTTCTTCTGAAAATTTCACTTCAACTCCGTCAAGTATCGGCCCAACAGTACCAAATTTAATATCCGGCCAAAACGGGAACCCGACAGCGATGACAGGTGCTGTTTCAGTTAGCCCATAGCCTTCAACCACTTTTAGTCCTGCTGCCCAAAAAATTCGTGAAAGCCTTGGTTGTAATGCTGCTCCACCCGAAATAATGATTTTTACTTTCCCTCCCAATGCATCCCTCCATTTCTTAAATACCAGCCTGTCTGCAATCCTGAGTTTGAATTCATAAAAAATACCGTTTTGACCATTCAATTCATACCTGAAACCCAATTTCAATGCCCAGTTAAAAACCATTTTTCGGACAGGGGAAAGGTCTTTTCCTTTCGAAACAATTCTGTCGTAAACTTTTTCGAGCATACGAGGAACCGTTGTAAAGCCGTCAGCTTCTATTTCCTTCAGATTAGCTGCCACTGTGCCAAGGCTTTCGGCATAATAAATGCTAATGCCAAGATACTGGTAATGATAATTTATCATTCGCTCGTAGATGTGGCATAAGGGAAGGAAACTCAAAACCTTATGATTTCGGTTCAACGGTTGTATCCTGGAAGTGGAAATAAAATTGGAAACAAGATTTTTGTGAGAAAGCATTACTCCTTTTGATAATCCTGTTGTACCTGAAGTATAAATTATGGTTGCTATATCATCAGGTAAAATTGAGTTCTTGACAGAATCCAATACCGGTTTAAGTTTTTTTTGATTAAGCTCACCCTGATCTATGATTTCAAGCCAGTTTTGTACTCCTTCAACGTCGTTAAAAGTAAAAATACGTTCGATTGTTTTAATTTCTTTTATCACTTCCTCGAGCCGGTTAAAGAGTGATTTGTCAGAAATAATGATTGCTTTTGCATCAGAATGAGTTAAAATGTGCTTGTACTCTTCCAGGCTAATAGTAGGATAAATCGGAACATGTATCACTCCTGTCATCAACATACCCATATCAGCAAAATTCCATTCCGGTCTGTTGTTGGTAACAGTTGCAATCTTATCTCCTTTCCTGAAACCCAATGCCATCAGGCCAATACCAAATAGATTGGACATTTTCACGTATTCAGCTGTACTGTATTTTTCCCAGTCTCCGTTTTTTTTACTGGCGAGAGTATCTGTTTTAGAGAAATGAAAAGACTGGTGATCTAGTAAATCAAAAACCCTGGTCACTTCCATATTCAATTTTTTTTGCAAATTAACATGAATTTTAGTTTTCAAAAAAATGCACGCTATTAATCCTGAAACTTAAATTCTTGTCGAAACCAATACTCACTTATCTTTCTTCCAATAACCTCCTTAAAGTGTTAAAAATAACAAATCCTTGTTCTTATCCGTTAGTTTTAGCTTGCTTTGCAACTTTTGATGCATCAGGCATCTTGATATCTTTCTAATTTATTGCTTTGATAGGTAACCGGTTGATTAAAAGTACTACATTCAGGCTTTTTGTGCAGAATAAATGGATTTCAATACTGTTTTTTATTAGTCAGATAATACCATTCCAGATTTCAGGTCAGGTAAAGTTTGGGCAGTCATTGAGCAATTTCAGCGGAATTTATGGCGTTTATTTAAACCCTACATCCACTTCCAATTCAAAAGTGTTTCTTGATATTAATTTTTTCTCGGCAGGGCTTTCGGTAAATAATAATTTCATTTTCATTCACAAAGAAGATTTCAAACTTGGCAATCTGCTTAGCAATAATCCCATTTTCCCATCAACAGCAATACGGGGACAAGGAGTGGATTACAGTGAAAAATACGACCTTATCCATGCATTTGTCAAAACCGAAGTCATCGGACCTTCATTTTCACTTTCATTGGGTCAGCATTCTTTTGGGCTGTTTAACCGTGGTGTAGTTCTGACCTCCGTGTATGATCTGCCATCTGAAATTGCTGTTATGGTGTTCGAAGGCCTGGATCACCCCCCTCTCCATAATCTCGACATTTCAGGAAAAGATTTCAATCTGGCTGCACTTGCCTGGATTGAAACAGGTTTTAATTATTCCTACATTTTAAAACGGGGTGTGTTGGACAATTGGTCAGTTGGAGCAAATTACCGAAGGCTTACAGGCCATTCCGGAGCTTATGCCAACATCAATGATGTTGATTTTACGCTTTTAAGTGACTCGAGACTCGAATTTCGCAACCTGAATGCCAGATTGGGTTTTTCCATACCACTCGATTATTCTTCCAATGATTATCCCGGACCATCGCCCTTGTTTAAAGGTCGTGGAAATGCATTTGATTTTGGAATTACCTACCGGAGAAATTTGAAATCACATTATTTGCCACCACCTTCACGAAATTGTGAGTATGCGCAACGCCCCTATCTAATCAAAATTGGTATTTCTTTGCTTGATATGGGGAATATCAATTATTCATCAAACGTTACAGAACAAGAATTCGACAATGTATCGGTCAGCTGGAATCGGGTGGATACAACCGAGTTCAACAACATCAACACCCTGACCAGCCAGTTGAGCAAAGTATTTTACGGAAATTCCCTGGCTTCTTCAACAGGGAGAAACGACATTCAGATCAACTTACCTACCTCTCTAAGTTTACAGGCTGACTTCCAATATTTTCCAAACTGGTATCTTTCAGGTACACTCATTCTCCCTGTCAAAAGCGGAAATTTTCAGGTAAGAACACCAAAACAAGGTTACCTTGGATTAAGGTATGAAGTTGAAAAATTTGAAATTGCCCTTCCTTTATCCTATTACGAATTTGAACATCTTCACGTTGGCTTACATGGCAGGTACAGGTATTTATTCTTTGGAACAGATAACCTTGCATCGATTCTGGGAGTCAGTGATTTATACGGCTACGATTTCTATTTTGGTATAAAATTTCATCTTCAAAAAGGTTATTGCAAAAACATGAGACCCGCCAAAAACTGCAAGCACTTATCTTTTTAAATGCGGAATTACTTTTTTTTAAAGAACCTGTGAGGAAAATCAAAAATTTGTATTTTTGCAGCCTGTTCCTGGCAATTCTTTAAGAAGAACAGATTTCTTATAAGTTTGATAAATCAACAATCAATTTATACGGTGCATGTAGCTCAGTCGGTTAGAGCATCGGATTGTGGTTCCGAGGGTCGTGGGTTCGAATCCCATCTTGCACCCTACCCCCCAGAAGTGGGGGGTTTTTTTTGCCATAATATCCTGAAGACCAATCATATTAATCACTGATTTACATAGACTTAATCAGCATGCAAATTAGTTGCTGCACATCAAGAGCATACTTTCTAATTTCTCATTGAAAAAATTTTGGTGCGATCTGAATCTATCTGACTGAAGCAGATCCTTCAAGACGATCCTCGGGGAAAGACAGGGTGAAAATTAAAGCTTCAAGTTGCCGGAGCAAATCTTTTTTCTCCTTGTTTGGGTGATAAACATAACCATCAATCGTGACAACCCTATTTTTCCTCTGATCTACCAAGGTGTAATTAATGAAAGGGCCTCCCATAAAATCTCCTTCCAATTCCCACAGGCCGCGCATTTCTACAGCAAAGTTGTCATTGAAATTTATCCGGCGGGCAATTGGAGGCTCAACCATCGAAACTTTCATGAAAGAGCCGTCTAAAGGTCCTAATACTTTGGCTTTTGTGTAATGATTGCGCAGATTAATAATTTGATCCGGCTCAAAAGCCAGTGTATCCGTATATGGATAACAGTAAACAAGTAAACCCTGACTAAAATTTTGTGCTTCCCGCCGCAACCATACAAAATCATCATCAATGGCAGCAACCATAAAGCTTTTTGGTATCATTAAATCAATATCAAAAGTACTTTTCAACTGATTTTGAATGTTAACGTCTCTGATTGTTCCAAAAGCTAAAGCTGCTCTCCGACGTTCATTGGAATTGAATAAATCCATAAAGGCTTCTTTGCGTAATTCAAATTCGGTAAAAAAGGTTTTTTCGTCAGCAACCGTCATTTTGATTACGCGTTGTGGTTTTGCCCAAAAATCTTCCCTGGTTTCGATAACTGGTGATAAAAATTTCGGATTGATGTCCAGAATAAAAATATTATGATGGGTTTTAAACATTTGCGAGAAACCTGATTCAGGAACATGCGCAAGATCAAAAATCTTTTCAGGTTGAGGCAATCCTTCCTGGTAATTCCCAAAAAAACCACTGATTTCTGAGCCAACGCGACCTTTCCAAAGTGTCTCGCTATTGGTAACAGCGACTATTTCATTAGTTTTACCTGTAGAAGGCTTTAACCCTGAACGATCGCTGTCGCAGGAATAAAAAATGCCCGTCGGCAATAAAACCAAAAGGATCAAAAAAAGTGAAACAGGTTGATTTTTCATAATGAATGAATTTTATTGATAACAACAAAAGCATTAGCCGGCCAGAACAATTTTTAATTTTTGCCCGGGTTTGATTGAATTACTGTTTCTAAGGTTGTTTATTCGTTTTAAATCTTCTACTGAAACACCCCGATACTTTTTAGCGATTTCCCATAGAGTATCTCCGGGTTGCACAACATAATAAATATATCCTTCGCCTGTTCCGGAAGCATAATGATTACCGGAGTTCGCACTCGAGTTATCTCCATTAATGACAAGGGTTTGATTTGGGTAAATGGTATTGGAATTCAAATTGTTCCATCGCTTTAGCTGTTTTACCGTACAATTGTATTTTGAAGCGATAGAGCCAAGGTTTTCACCTCTTCTTACCTTATGTTTGATTTTTCCACCATTCTCATTCCCTGATTTTTGGGCAGTGGTGTTGCTGATCGGAGTGCTGCTTCGAACAACCAGCTTCTGACCAGGGCGTATCATTGTGTTTCGCAGGTTATTCCATGACTGAATCCGGGATACCGATGTGTTATACCTGCGGGCGATTCCACCCAGAGTTTCTCCTTTTTTTACAATGTGAATCTGAGCCTGTTGAGCTTCTTTAACCAAAGCAAGCAATTTTTCTTTCTCTATTCCTTTCTGGGTTTTGTGGTTGTATATTTCTTCTTCTTTACTCACAAAATAACCAGTCAGGGTTCGTGGTAGGCGAAGCACATATTTATTATTACTTGTTGCCGGAATAATCCCATCTTTAAAAGAAGGATTCAGATATCTGAGGTCTTCTTCAGATATGCTGAGAATCTCTGAAATCTGATCGAATGAAAGTACATCATAGACCTGCACAGTATCGATGGCATGGTATAATATGCCCGGATGTACCGGAAAAATGTTATGTTCGGCTGCATGATTCATTACATAGGCAACAGCAATAAAAGCTGGCACATATCCCCGGGTTTCTCGGGGAAGGTATGGCCAGACAGCCCAATAATTCTTTATTCCGCCTGCACGACGGATAGCCTTGTTTACATTACCTCCGCCGGAATTATAGGCAGCCATTGCCAACCACCAATCCTGATAAATATCATACAGATCTTTCAGGTGACGGGCTGCCGCTATGGTCGATTTATAAGGATCGTAACGATCGTCCACAATTGAGTTTGATTGTAAGCCATACATCTTACCCGTTCCATACATAAATTGCCATAAACCTTTTGCGCCTGCTCTTGAACCGGCAACCGGGTTCAATGCTGACTCTACAACAGCAAGATATTTAATTTCAAGAGGAATATCATATTGGTCAAAAATCTCTTCAAACATAGGAAAGTAAACCTCGGCCAGACCTAATATGCGTGCAGTCAGTGCACGTTTTTTTACTCCATACAATTCGATGAAATTTTTTACTGTTGCATTAAAGGTAAACTCGAGAGGCGTATTCAGGTTCATGCTTGCAATTCTTGCAGCATACACAGAATCATGAAATACAGGAACCTCATTTTCAGCATAATGGTAAATGTTCAGTTTGTCTCTTTCAAAAAGTGCTTTATCATCCCCAAAAAATCTTGCATTAACCAGGCTGTCAAGCATATACAGCGTACGCGATTCTTTTAAAAGCTCGCCGGCAATTTTGCTGTCGTTCATTTTCAGGTTCGAAAACTTAACCAGGGAGTCTTCCTGCGCAAATATTTCAACAAAAAAAGTAGAATCAGATGTAATTGTATCTGTTTCGTAATCATAATACTGATTAAAATCTTCTTCTGAAAACAATTTTGTTTCTTCTTCCATATCCATGGATTCGCTGAAAACTTCAAACTGTTCGGCAGAATTATCTTTATAAATGGATGAGTTGTTAACCTTACCGGCAGATTTAAAAAAAGTGCAACCGGGCACCAGCAAAAGCAACGGTAATATTACTGCAATGAATGAGTGTCTATTTTGAGAAATCATATTTTCGGAATTTAAGTAATTAACGGCCAAAGCGTGATTTATTTTTTATTGTCACAAAATTAATCAGGAAAACTTTTCTGAATAATTAACCAACATAATTATGAAGCTTTAATTTTGAGCGAAAGTTACTTCTAAATGAGCAAATTATTCTGTTTTTTTTGCCGGAGTTGCTAAATATCCGAAAAAATTATTTTTCTGAGTTGTTCAATTAAATACCTATTTTAACCATCTGATAACCAAATACCTGTTCAGAATAAAGAAGATACCACTCGAATTACATGAATTTTGCTTTATTAAAACATAAAGCAGAACACGGATAACATGGATGTTACGAATTTACCCTGATCTGTGAAGATCAGTTGAATCCTTGTCATCAGTATTCAAATTAATTGAATGGTGATGAATAAAAAAATCACTATTGTCCGAAAACTAATTGGAGATTCCTCACCGCCGGCTGGCGGTGAGGAATCTCATATTCATTTTTAATTGCTTTCATTTTTGATCGGACAATAGTGAAAAAATAAGCAACTAATTGAACAACCTCATTTAATTTTTTTACCCTTAATTCAAAATCGCTATTTAACCAGGGTCATTTCGTTTATCAGGTGTTTTGCTCCGGCAAATTTGTCGATGATGAAAAGAACATACCGAATATCCACATTTATGGTTCGCTGCAGTTCCGGTTCAAAGGCAATGTCGCCACTCATAGCTTCCCAGTTTCCGTCGAAAGCAATACCAATTAGTTCTCCATTACCATTGATTACAGGACTGCCTGAATTTCCCCCGGTAATATCGGTGGTAGTCAGGAAATTTACGATCATCTTACCATCAACTCCATATTGACCGAAATCTTTACTTGCAAAAAGCTCTTTCAATTTTTTATCTACAATAAACTCGTCATTTGAAGGATCTTCTTTTTCCATAACACCTTCCAGTTGTGTAATATAATCGTAATGAACAGCATCAGCCGGATAATAATCGCGAACGGTTCCATAAGTAAAGCGCAATGTTGAGTTGGCATCCGGATAGTATTTAATTTCAGGATTCATTGCCCTCAGCCCTGCAATAAACAAACGCATATTTTTATCCACATCGGATTGCCCCTGAGCTATAGCTGCCTGGTATCTCATTATCCCTTCTGAAAGTGATTTCATTAAAGCTGCACCCGGATCTTTATCCAGTTTCTTTTGCTTTGGTTTATCCAGAAATTTATCATAGCGTTCTTTGCTGGTAAAAATGGAATTATCAAAGACATAGCTCACATAATCTTCAATATTGTCATTGAACTTTTCGCTGATAGTGGTAAAAACTGATGGCAACTGTTCAACAGTTAATCGTTTCTGATACAGTTTCAACATTGCGGTAAGCATGTCCCGGTCAATAGGGAAATCATAATTTTCAAAGAAAGCTTTCGAAACTTCCCTGAGCGATTCAACCGTGATTTCTATTTCAGTTTTCTTATTTTTTGCATCAGCCAGTTGAGCCTGCAAAGGAGCTGTTTGCTGGGCTAAACCGACAAATTTTACATTTCCCGAACCCAGGGCCATGAAATAAAAAGGAGTTACAAGATCAGTCATCCCTTCATAAGCTACTTCCATATTTTTCAAAACATCAATATACTTGTTTTCAGGTGCTGCGCTTCTGCTCATCCATTTTGTAAAATCTTTTTCAATCCGTTCTTTTTTACTTTTTACATCAAGGTTTTTCAATCCGCGTGTTTGCCCGATATAATATTTCCAGGCATTGGCAAGTCCGGCATAATCAGAAGCATATTTGATTCGTGTAGCTTCATCAGCATCCATGTAGGTTTTCATAACTTCCAGAATAGTTCCAAGCAAATCAATAATGGCAGGATTCTTTTGATTAATGGCAAATTCGATGCCGTAAGAAGTAAGATATCGCTCAGTATTTCCCGGGAAACCCCAAATCATAGCATAATCATCTTTTTCGTAGCCTTTGAGCGAAACAGGCAGGTGATGTTTTGGTTTTAAAGGGATATTTTCTTCTGAATACTCCGCTGGAGAACCATCCGGGGCAGAATAAACCCTCAGAATGGAAAAATCGCCGGTATGGCGCGGCCACATCCAGTTATCAGTATCACCGCCAAATTTTCCTATAGATGAAGGTGGGGCTCCAACCAAGCGGACATCTTTAAATGTTTGATAAACAAACATATAATATTCACCGCCGTTGTAGAAGCTTTTCACTACCACATCATATTTTCCTTCTTCGCTGGCTGCTTCTTTAAGTGGTTCGGTAATCTCACGAATTTTTACATTTTTATCTTCCTGAGTCATGTCATCGGTAAGCTGCGATAAAATTTGCTCCGTAAGATCTTCCATACGTACCAAGAATGAAGCAGTTACTCCCGGATTTGGAATTTCATCTTCAAGATTCATCGCCCAGAAACCATTGGTAAGATAATCATGTTCGATGGTGCTGTGTCGCTGAATTAAATCATAGGCACAGTGATGATTCGTCAGCATCAGTCCCTTGTCAGAAACAATTTCGCCCGTACAGAAAAAACCTGACGGGGCACTTCCTTCAGCCAGTCCTACCACAGCATCTTTCAAACTTGAATGATTAATACTGTAAAGTTCCTCCGGAGAAAGTTGCAGTCCCATTTTTTGTATGTCGGTCCAATTGAGCCGTTCGACAAACATTGGCAGCCACATGCCTTCATCCATCCTCTCGATGGCAATACTTTGATTCAAACCAAAAACGACAGTGAGAATCAGTGAAAAAAGATACTTTTTCATACGTAAAGATTTAGACTGTAATTAATTCATTTTTAAGTAGTTTGTATTTTAACGGTATTAATTCAGACAAAAAAAAAGAAGGCACTTATCAAAAGACAAATGCATGTTATTGGTT
>RZYY01000252.1 GCA_009930115.1 Sphingobacteriia bacterium
AGCCTCCCGGGCCAATCATCCGGATAGCTTTCTGGGGTATGGAATTGCCAATGGAATATCGGCGTTAAGCCATGCACTAATAATACATGAAAACGATCCTTATATGCAGGTCAGCATAGTACCAAATCCGCTTCAGGGTGTTTCACGGTTTTCCATTAACGCAGAGGATCAAATTATTAATATTGTAATGTATGATTCAGCTGGTGGTGCTTTTCGGCCTGAAATCGTCCATATTTATGGGAGTAGGGCAGAGGTTTCGTTTTCATGCGATGCCAGACGCGGTATGTATATGGTAATTGTGTATACAAAATCTTCAGTATCAAAACATAAAATCCTTTTAATCTAAGCCTGACCCCAAATTAAACTTTCCTGGTGTTTTTAACCCTTTCTTCGACAAAATTCAAATTGCCTTGGTTTATTATTTCTATTATTACCCTTTATGGTATGAAATTCCACAAATGTAAACAACCACAGATTACAAACATAAACAAAAGAATTATATTATTGTAAACATAAATAATTACAAATGTAAAATTTAAAAATTGTATTTATGTAAACGATTGATTACATTTGTGGAAATCTAAATGTAGATACAATGCTGGAAAGGATTAAACAAATCATGGAGCAACAGCGTTTAAATGCTTCGCAATTCGCTGAAAAAATTGGTATTCAGCGTTCTACCTTATCGCATATTTTATCGGGAAGAAACAAACCCAGCCTCGATGTAGTACAACGAATATTGGCTGAATTTCCGGATGTTGATGCGGAATGGCTATTGAATGGGGTGGGATCAGTTGTTTACAGAAGTAAACAACTGATTAGTGTACCTCCGGATCAAGGTCCGAAGAAAACTACATTTCCTGATCTTTTTTCCGGGCTTGATACAGAGACAACGCAAATAGCGCATTCTACAACCGATAAATCAGGCATGAATACCAATAAAAATGCTGAAAATAAAACGGTTACAAACGATATTTCCCGGTTGGAAAATGTCATGCATAAAATGCAGGATAACATTTCCGCGGATTCAATTGAGCAAATCGTGCTTTTTTATTCCAATGGTACATGCAAAGTATATCGTACGAAAAATTAATGCGCATCATACCCATTCATTATCCGAAAATAGTAAAGTAATTTCATATTCCGCATTGGCGTCGGAGTCTGAACCATGAATTGCGTTTTTTCTTCGGCTTCGGCCAAACATTTTTCGGATTGTTCCCGCTGCTGCCTCCCCGGGATCTGTAGCTCCGATCAGTGCTCTAAACTCGTTTACGGCGTCATCCTTTTCCAAAATTCCTGCATACACAGGCCCGGAAGTCATGTAGCTCACCAGATCGTGAAAAAAATATTTATCCTTATGCACCTTGTAAAATGCTTCAGCCTGGAGCCAGGTGAATCGCATTTTCTTCCAGGCACGTATCTGAAAACCGCACTCCAAAATGATAGTAATGATTTTTCCTTCCAATCGCTCTTCTACAGCGGTTGGCTTAATGAGGGTTAATGTGAAACGACCGGGCATAAACAGGCTTTTTAAGAAATTTTAATAGCGTATAGTAACTGGATTTTCCTACTTTTGTCATTTATATGGTTCGTCGGCAGGCGCTTACTTCTTATTGAGCATGAAAGATACACAAAAATTAGACAATCTTCGCAAAATCCTTATTCAATCACAAAAAATTGCACTCATTACCCATTTAAACCCGGATGGTGATGCAATTGGATCGCTTACGGCAATGGGACTTTTCCTTGAGGCTTCTGGTAAAATTGTTACAATGATTACACCCAACGATTTTCCTGCTTTTCTCAAATGGATGCCTGCCAGTGATCAAATTATTAATGCAGAAAAAAATTTTCAGCAGGCACATGATGCACTGATTGATTCGGATGTCGTAATATATCTGGATTTTAATGCAAACCATCGCGCCGGAAATTTCTCTGCCAGCCTCGGGGCTTTCCCTAAACTTAAGGTTCTAATGGATCACCATCCGGAACCAGAAGATATTTTTGACCTCGCGTTCTCCGAGCCTTCTGCTTCTTCTGCTTCGGAAATTGTTTACGATATTCTTACCTTCCTCAATGAACCTGATAAGCCGTTATCCAAAGCTGTTGCCTCGTCCCTTTATACCGGAATCATGACAGATACAGGTTCTTTTAATTACGCATGTAAAGACCCGGATCTCTATCCTAAGATTGGCAGGTTGGTAGAATTTGGTGCCAATCCGGAGATTATTCATACCCTGGTTTACAATACCAATACCGAAAACCGTACACGTTTTTTGGGTTTTGCCTTGCTTAACCGACTGGTTGTACTGAAAGAATATAAAACTGCCTATATCTATCTTACGAAATACGACCTGCGGCGTTTTCATTACCGGGTTGGCGATACCGAAGGTTTTGTAAACTATACGCTTTCCATTAAAGGCATCAATCTGGGTGTTTTGTTTACTGAGCGGGTAGGCCACATTAAACTTTCGTTACGCTCCAACGGCGATTTTTCTGTGAATGACTTTGCGCGCAATCATTTTACCGGCGGAGGACATAAAAATGCGGCCGGTGCTGAATCGAAAATGGAGTTAAATGATACCATACAAATGTTTCGCGATCTTCTTCCGATTTACACTACACAACTTAACGCCGATGTGGATTAAAACAAGAATTTCCCTTCTGTTGCTGGTGGTGTTTATTGCAACATTAAGTTGCCGGCAAAATCCTTCTTCGGCCAGTAATGGCCACAACAAGCCAATGGCTCCCGACATGGAACAACTGATCTATGCAAATAAAAAAAGTAATC
>RZYY01000253.1 GCA_009930115.1 Sphingobacteriia bacterium
CCACTGAGCGGAGTACGAATCTCATGGGAGATGTTATTGAGATATGCAGTTTTCAGTTTATCACTTTTTACAGCACGTTCCTTTGCTTCAATCAATTCGTTTTCGTCTCTTAGTTTTTCGATGTACAATGAAATCTGACTGGCAATAATTTCAAGCACTTCACGGGCATATTCCTCGATGTAAAAATTCTTGTCATAGGTTTGAACCACCATTACCCCGATGATTTTTTCACGAAGCCGGAGTGGCACGCCGGCCCAATACTCTGCAGGAGCTCCGATAACTTCGAATCCGCGCTCTTTCATCAGTTTGTTGATTTTTGCTTTCGAGAGGAACAACGATTTCCCTTCCTTCACTACTATTCCCGATAATGAGCCATCGGCCGGCCATTCGTCAATTTCATCCTTTTCGTCAATGTTTATTACATTTCGCAATGTATTTGTATCGTGATTGTAAAAGGCAGTGAAGAAATTGGTGGTATTGATAATCTGATTCAATTCGCTTTTTACGACTTCAAACAGGTGTTCATAGTTACTACTGGTTGCCACAGCATTGGCAATGTTGTACTGAATCCTGTGAAGAAGTTCCTTTCGTTTTTGTTCGGAGATATCGCGTACGCTCATGATAATTGCATTCACCGGAGATTCGCCGAGAAAGCTCTGTCCGATGGCTTCAAGAAACACCCATTCCTTTGTTTTATGCCGGTGCCGGTATTGAACTGACAGGGCTTTATCAGGGTGAAGGATACATTCTTCCCATATTTTCATTACTTCCGGCAGGTCTTCAGGATGAATCATGTCAGCGAGAAATTTTCCTGTAACTTCATCTGGTGAAAAGCCTGAAATTTTTTCGATGGCAGGGCTGACATAGCGTTTTGATCCGTCCGGATTGAAAACCATAATGATGTCCGAAGCATTTTTAACCATCATCTGGAAACGCTCTTCATTTTTTCTGATCAGTTCTTCATCCTGCCTGCGTTTGGTAATATCGCTGATGATGTGCACTGCTCCGGTAATTTCTCCGTTTGCGTCGAAAATAGGGTCAACGACAATATCAAAAATCTTCTCATTAATTTCTACCTCTGTGCTTTCTCTTTTTCTGGTAGCTATCATTCGCTCAAAAGGAGCATTTGTAATGGGTTTGCCGCTATTGTCAACGAATTGCTGATACTCTCCTTCAGCAGGATTATTTTCCCTGATAAATGTTTTGAAAGCCTGATTACTTTGGATTACATGCTGGTTTAAATCCAGCAGTGCCACTCCGTTTTGTATGGAATCAAAGGTTTTGTTCCAGTTTTCGGATGCCTGTTGAAGTGCCATTTCAGCATTTTTACGCTCGGTTATATCAAAAAAAGCAGCCACAAAATGATCGGGTTTATACTGATAGCTGACACATTCGTACCATTTCCGGGTCTGTGTCAGGTATTGCTGAAATCTTAATTCTTTTCCCGTCTTTACTACTTCTCCGTATGTTTTTATCCAGTTGAAGGGTTCATTTTCGATACCCGGAAAAACATCTGTAACATTTCTTCCAACCGGACTTGTACCTGTAAGTTGAATAAAAGCCTTGTTGGCATCTACAAAATGATAATTGACCGGATTACCCTGTTCATCATAAATCATACGGTGATAAGCTACTGCTATCGGTCCTTTTTCAAACAATGCCCTGAAATTGATTTCGCTTTCCCTTAGTGCCTTTTCGACTTCCGTCCGCTTGTTGTTTGCAATCAACTCTGACACCAGTGCAGCGATTATGCTTACAAAAGATTCCTCATCATTGTGCCAGAAACGTTTCTCACCGGTATGCTCACAGCTTACCACACCATAAAGTCCGCCATCAGCAATAATTCCGGCATCAAGGAGTGAAGTGATTCCAAGCTTTTTCAGGTGAATTTCATTGAGCTCCAGCGTGCGTGGATCATTCTGGGCGTCGTGTGCATAAATCCGGGTTTCCTTTCTGATGGCTGAAAAATACGAAGGAAATACCTTTGTTTCAAGCTTCATTCCGGCACTGTGTTGTTTCTTTCCGGAATCGTAAAGGGTCACACATTCCAGAACATCCCCGTTATCGGATAATTTCCAGATACTTGCCCGTTTTACATTGATTGTTTCAGCCATTATTTTTGTAATATGCTGAAAAGAGTGCATCAGATCACCACTGAAGAGTGACTGATCGGTGGCTATCCTGGCGAGATTAGCCCGCTGAAGCTTTGCCCGTCTTTCGCTTTCAAGCACCACCGCTTCGTTGATCTTTCGGTCGGTTATATCAATAACATAACCCAGAAAACGATTAGCTGAAATTTTTACTGCAGCTATTGACCACCATCTGATTTCACCTCCTTTTTTCTGGTATTTCATTTCTCCAAAAGCATAACCCTCATTCTTTACCTGGTTAAAATGCTGAATGCCGGCTTCTATGCTTTCTTTGGCCAGCGTATTGTTGATGTGCCTGGTAATCAACTGTTCGCGACTGTAGCCGGTAATTGAGCATGCTGCCGGATTGGCTTCAAGAAAAGAGCCATCAGCATCAGTGATAAAAACACCGTAAGGCGCATATTCAAGATAGCGGCGCTGTTGCATTTCACTTTCGAGCAATGCCTGTTCGGCAGTTATCCGGTCGTTAATGTCGAATAAGGTTCCCAGAAGCTGAAGAGGATTTCCGTTTTTGTCACGCTTAAAGACTGAAATATTGATTTTCATCCAGATCCAGTTGTCGCCTTTTTTCAGTCGTATTTCGCTTTCAAAATGATTTTTTGATTTATCTGTCAGAAGGTTTTGCGTATTGGTG
>RZYY01000254.1 GCA_009930115.1 Sphingobacteriia bacterium
TACCCGCAGGCCGGATGGATCTTATTACGTTCCAATAGCTTCGGAAGGGATCATAAATATTTTCGGTTGCCGGCCGGAAGATGTGGCAGATAATTTTGACGCCATATCCCGTGTTTTGCATCCCGACGATGCGAAACGGATAATCGCTGACATTGAATATTCCGCTCAGCACCTGAATCATTTTACCTGTGAATTCCGGGTCTTGATCCCGGGCAGACCCGTTCAGTGGATTCTATCCCGGTCTACACCTGAGAAATTACCGGATGGTAGTGTTACCTGGTATGGTTTCAATGCAAATATTACCGAACGCAAGCAGTCAGAAGAAGCACTCAAAGAAAGCGAAACCGGTTTGAAGGAAGCACAACGATTGGCCAACATCGGCAATTGGTCGTGGAATCTTAAGACAGACGAGCTTTATCTGTCAGATGAAATGTACAATATCATTGGTATTGAGAAAAATGCGAAAGCATTGGATATTAGCAGTCACAGAAAGTATTATACCAATGAAAGCTGGGAGAAGTTCAATAAAGCCATAAATGCAGCAATGAGATCGGGTAAATCCTATGAAATTGAATTGGAGGTAGTTCGTTCCAAAGGAGCTAATAGACAAGCTGTTGCCAGAGGAGAGGTCTTTTATGACACTGATAATAAAGTAGAAAAGATATCAGGAACTTTACAGGATATCTCCTCACGCAAAAGGGCAGAAATGATCAAACAGTTGCAATACAACATTGCTCTGGCAACTATTACCACAAGGAATTTAACCGATCTTATAGAAGGCATCAAGATTGAACTGAACAAGGTAATTGATACAACAAATCTTTTTATTGCTCTGTATAATGAAGAAACAGGGATGATTCATTCACCCTTTTTTCAAGATGAGAAGGATAACTTTCGGGAATGGAACGCGGAAAAATCATTGACAGGCTATCTGATCAAAAACAACCGTTCATTGCTTTTACACAAGAATGAAATTTTGCGCTTGCATAAAAAGGGGATTATTGATCTGAGGGGAACTGTGCCCGAGGTCTGGATGGGTGTGCCGTTAAGAGTGGAAGAAAGAATTCTTGGAGCTATTGTATTTCAGGATTACAATACTCCTGAGTTTTTTGATCAGTCAAGTCTTGAGATCCTGGAACTGGCAGCTCATGAACTTAGTCTGTTCATTGACCGGCAAAATGCAGAAGAAAAAGCCAATAAGCTCTCAAGGGCCGTTGAACAAAGTTCTGTGGCGGTGGTAATAACCAACAGGGAAGGAAGTATTGAATATATCAATCCATTCTTCACCGAATTAACAGGCTATAGTTTTGATGAAGTTAAAGGCAAAAAATCAAATATCCTGAAATCGGGACATCAGAATAACGAATTCTACAAGAAGCTCTGGGAAGTCATTCTTTCGGGAAACGATTGGGAAGGAGAACTTTTAAATAAAAAGAAATCAGGTGAATTGTATTGGTCACAGGCAACAATATCTCCCATATTGAACAGTGAAGGAATCATTACGAACTTAATAAGTATTCATGAAGACATCACGGAAAGGAAAAAAATGGTAGAAGATTTGATTGAGGCAAAGGAAAAAGCTCAGCAGAGCGACCGTTTGAAATCAGCCTTTCTGGCCAACATGAGTCACGAAATTCGCACTCCGATGAACGGGATATTGGGATTTCTGGAATTACTCGGCGAACCGGATCTTGGGGAAGATGTCAGGACCGGTTATCTGGATATTGTCAAAAAAAGTGGACAAAGGCTTTTAAGTACGATCAATGACATTATTGAAATTTCAAAAATCGAATCCGGTGATATGCAGCTTTGCAGCCAGGAGATTAATGTTAGTCAGTTTTTATCGTATTATTATGATTTCTTTTTACCCCAGGCAAAAGGAAAAGGCCTGCAACTTGAATTTGTTCAATGCAAGACAGAAACGGAAACCATATTTACCGATAAAAGCAAATTGGATTCCATTCTGACCAATTTGATTAAGAATGCCATTAAGTTTACCGAAAAAGGCAGCATCGAATTTGGTTGTGAACAAAAGGACAGTCATACGCTCCTTTTTTATGTAAAAGACACCGGTAAAGGAATTCATCCGGATAAGATCGACCTGGTTTTTGAACGATTTATGCAGGCAGACAATCTGAATACAAGAGGTTATGAAGGTTCCGGGCTGGGTTTGTCCATTACGAAAGCCTATGTGGAACACCTTGGCGGGAAAATTTGGGTTGAATCAGAACCGGGAAAGGGAAGCTGTTTTTATTTTACCATAAGGCCATCGGAAAGAGAAGATACAGACACAGCAAAGACCGAAAATGAAGTAGAGAATACCAGGCTTTTGCCTAAAAAATTAAAGTTGCTTATTGCTGAAGACGATACGATTAGCTTTATGTTTCTGGAGGCAATTTTAAAAACGTGTCAATTTGAAATAACAAGGTGTGTAACCGGACTGGAAGCGGTTCAATATTGCCGGTCAAATCCCGATATAGATCTCATTTTAATGGACATTGGAATGCCGGTCATGGATGGTTATGAAGCAACCCGTCGTATAAGGGAGTTCAATAAAAATGTAGTCATTATAGCTCAAACAGCTTTTGCCATTTCCAGCGACAGTGAAAAAGTTAAGGAAGCAGGCTGCAATGATTACCTCCCAAAACCAATAAACAAAGAACATTTGTTTGAATTAATTCAAAAGTATTTCAGGCAATAATGAATAGCACAGATACGCCGCAAAATTGGTAACTTTGCATTGTAATGATACAGATGCCATGAATAATTTTGAGAT
>RZYY01000089.1 GCA_009930115.1 Sphingobacteriia bacterium
CGGCGGATTGGTTTCAGCCACTCACCAAAAGTTTTGTGAAACCACAAGAAAAGGTTGAGTTAAATTTCATCATCTCTGCTAACTTAGGATTAACTGCAAACCTTATCTTTAAAAATCTTTTGATCACTTCACCTTATCAATGAACATCTTTCCCTTATTTTTGGGGGTGCAAAGATACTAAAACAAGTTATACAGCCAAATTTTTTCATGGATATTTTCAAAAACAGCTCCAGACAACAAAACTCACCTCGAACTGTTTTAATACAGATTTAAATTTTTGCTAATGAAAAAAGTACTTAAAATAACCGCCTTTCTGTTGTTTCTTATAATATCTTACCTCGTCATTCTCAACCAATTTCCTAAAGATGCAGGCAGATTTCCATTTTTAGTCATTTTGTTTCTAAGCGACTATTACCTTTGGAAATCGTTCACTCAATGGTTGAAAAACAAGCGGTTTTTTTTCAGAAGTATCATTACGTTGTTATATTGGCTGCCACTGCTTCTTTTGGCAGTTCTGACAGGGGTCAGAATAGCATCATTCGAACTGATTGCAAACGAAAGCATTATAATCCTTCTTCAGGGTTTTATCTTTAGTGTTTATATTTCAAAACTGATACCCGTTATTTTTTTGCTTTTTGCTGATCTACTGAAATTTATACGCTTTTTAATCAGGAAAATACATAACCTTCGACATTCAGAATTTGAAAAAAGAAAGGGTCATCCGATCACCCGCAGCAAATTTCTTCAGCAAATTGGGTTGGCTGGTGGCGGACTCCTTTTTTCAGGTTTACTTGTCGGAATGCTCAGGTGGGTGCACGATTTTAAAGTTCATCATCATAGATTAAAACTGTCTCATCTTCCAAAGTCTTTCAGCGGGCTTCGAATTGTTCAAATTTCAGACTTACATTTAGGGAGCTGGACATCAGCAGATGAACTTGAAAATGCTGTTACTACCATTAACAACCTACGGCCTGATCTCATATTTTTCACTGGAGACCTGGTTAATTATAAGACAGATGAAGCTTTTCGTTACGAAAATATTTTATCGGGGTTAAATGCAAATTATGGTGTCTTCACCATTTTGGGCAATCATGATTATGGTGATTATTCCCACTGGCCGTCAGCGCAGGCCAAAGAAAACAATATGACCGATCTTTTTGAATTTTACAGGCGTATTGGATGGAAATTGCTCAAAAATAATAATGCCATAATTGAACACATTGATGGTAAAATTGCCATCATCGGGGTTGAAAATTGGGGAGATTTTGCTCGTTTCCCCCAATATGGAAATATAGAAAAAGCCAAAAAGAACACTGAATCCGCCGATATAAAAATCTTACTTTCTCATGATCCGTCCCACTGGGAAAAGATAATAAGTATCCACCATCCCGACATTGACCTTACTTTTTCTGGTCATACTCATGGCTTTCAATTCGGGGTAGAATTAAAACATTTTAAATGGAGTCCGGCACAATATGCCTACAAGTATTGGGCTGGGCTTTACGAAAACATGAATATTGTCACTAATAAACAATATCTTTATGTAAATCGCGGTATCGGTACAATTGGTTATCCCGGACGTGTAGGTATTTTACCTGAGATTACCTGCTTTGAGCTTTACCCATAAAAAATGGGGAGCAGATACCCACTCCCCATCATTTAATACTTACTGTTCCCAAATTACCCAATATTAATCATCTTTTTGGGCTTTTCTTTTGCTTCTTCTTTTTTTGGCAGGGTAATGCTCAGAATTCCATCCTTGTATTTTGCTTCAATATCTTTTTCGTCGATGGTTGAAGGTAGCGTGAAGGTTCGTTTAAAAGATTGATAGCTAAACTCCTGACGGGTAAATTCTCCCTCTTTTGATTCCTCCTTACGGTCTTCTTTTTCTGACGAAATAATCAGCAGGTTGTTGTCAAGTTCAATTTTGAAATCTTCTTTTTTCAAACCAGGTGCAGCAACTTCAACCACAAAATTCTCTTTCGTCTCTTTGATATTCACTGCCGGCATTGTGGAATCGTTAAAACCCATATTGGCTGTATCGAAAAAATCCCTGTCAAAAAATTCCCTGAAGATGCTTGGGAACATGTCTTTGTTTCTGAATTTAACGAGTGTCATAACTTGTTCCTCCTTTAATTTTGGTTTAACAATAGGTTTTAATCGAACTGAATTAGTCAAAAAAAATACCATTTTGCTAAAAACAAAAAGGGGGAAATAAAAAAAGGGGAAATAAAAATACTTAATGTCTCTAATTTTTTGTGAAACAATAAAATAAAAAGATAAGTATTTCGGGAAAAGAACAAAAATTCAAATCGCAAGGATTCTGGGAAAATGAATATTTGTCAGTATTTTTCGGTTTTTCGTGAAAAAAAAGACATTTTTTCAGTTTAACAAACTCATGTCAGAGACTGAACCAATCTTTTACAAAAATTGATTTGTCCTCAGGCTCACGAAAATGCCGAAATTCATTTTTTTTGCAATTGTATATGTATTGTTTTCCCCATTCGTGGTGGTTCTTTTTTAAGCTTTTCAGCGCATCTACAATAAAATAAACTTCATCATTGGTCATAGTCGGATGCAGTGAAAGTCTTATCCAACCTGGTTTTTGAGAAAGGTCTCCACTATTGATAAGATCAGTGATTTGCCGCGATTTATCATAAGTAACATCGAGCAAAAAATGTCCGTAAGTTCCTGCACATGCACAGCCACCCCTGACCTGTATCCCGAATTTATCATTCAGGAGTTTCACCGCAAGATTGAAATGAATGTCATCAAAATAAAATGAAAAAACACCGAGACGATCTGTAACATTATCAGCTAAAATCCTGATTCCCTGAATTTTTGGCAGTTCATCAAATAATATTGTTACAAGTTCCTTTTCTCGTTGTTCGATGTTCTGCAATCCCATGTTGTTCTTCAGTTCAATACAAAGGGCAGATTTGATCGCCTGAAGAAATCCGGGTGTTCCTCCATCTTCACGGGCTTCAATATCATCCACGTATTTAAATTCGCCCCATGGGTTGGTCCAGTCAACAGTACCTCCGCCGGGATTATCAGGTACCGGATTCTTGTAAATTGAAGAATTAAAAATGAGTACTCCGGAAGTTCCGGGCCCACCTAAAAATTTATGCGGCGAAAACATGATTGCATCCAGTGCCATCATCGGGTCGTCAGGATGCATATTGATAGCGACGTAAGGTGCTGAAGCAGCAAAATCAACAAAACAAAGTCCACCATATTCATGCATCAGCCTGGCCATTTCATAGTAAGGTGTTGAAATTCCGGTAACGTTTGAACAGGCAGTAAAGCTGCCAATCTTCATTTTTCTGTCCTTATATTTTTCCAGTTCATGTTGCAGTTCATTTACATCTACCAGCAAATTCTTATCCGGTTTCAATTGCACCACATCAGCAATAGTTTCGAACCAGGAGGTATGATTGGAATGATGCTCCATATGAGTTATAAAAACCACAGGTCGCTCCTCTTCAGGAAGACAATTGTGTGCTTCCATGCTTTTCATTGTCCGAAAGCCCAGAATACGCTGAAACTTATTGATTACAGCAGTCATTCCCGAACCGGCAGTGATGATTACGTCATTCGGACCTGCATTGACATGTTCTTTGATTTTTCGGTGTGCCAGATGATAGGCGTTGGTCATCAATGTACCAGTTTCACTGGTTTCGGTATGTGTGTTACCCACAAAAGGCCCGAACTGATTGCACAGTTTCTCTTCGATTGGACGGTAAAGCCGACCACTGGCAATCCAGTCACCATAAAGAATTTTTTGCTGACCGAAAGGAGAATCGAACACCTGGTCAATCCCGACAATATTTTCGCGAAAGGGCTTAAAATGTTGCTCTAACAAGGTCATGCAGTTATGAATTAGTTTTTTGTTTGATTTTTAAGTATAAAAATAATGGACAAAAATAGACAATTCAATTTTAAAAAATCACTGCTGATTAATTCTTTATTTGCGTTTTCAAAAATTGAAAATAATGAATTTAGTTTTCGAATCAACCCAATGTAAAGAAAGAGTATTTGCATCAGGGAAACGAAATATTTGAATTTTGCATCGGTCTAAAATTCAATTAAACCCGCTAAAAAATCAATAAAACAGTTTTGCGTTTCTTACTGAGTTTATAGATGCATTTGCAATTTCGACATAGCCTGTCGAAAAAAAAGCCCCTTACACAGAGGCTTTCATTTGTTAGTTCGAATTTTTTATCTGGCGTATTTAAAATTTTTACCTGGATAATAGGCGGCGGTTCCCAATTGTTCTTCGATCCGAAGCAACTGATTATATTTTGCAATCCGATCGGTACGGCTGGCTGAACCGGTTTTAATCAGGCCAGTATTCATGGCTACCGCAAGGTCAGCTATAGTAGTATCTTCTGTTTCACCTGACCGGTGGCTTATTACAGCAGTGAAAGCATTCCGATAGGCGAGATTAACAGCATTTATTGTCTCGGTAAGGGTTCCAATCTGGTTTACCTTGACAAGAATAGAGTTGGCAACACCCATATTGATTCCCTGCTGCAGACGTTCAGTATTGGTAACAAAAAGATCGTCGCCGACAAGTTGAATTTTGGAACCCATTTTATCGGTCATCATTTTCCATCCTTCCCAGTCATCTTCTGCCATGCCGTCTTCAATAGAAATAATTGGGTATTTGTTCACCCATTCTTTCCAATAATCAACCATTTGGGCGGGGGTTAGCTTTTCTCCTGTTGACCATTTCAAATGATACACATTTTCTTCAGGGAGAAAAAACTCCGAGGCTGCGGGATCTAAGGCCAGATAAATATCTTCACCGGGTTTGTAACCAGATTTTTCGACAGCCTGCAGAATAACTTTAATGGCTTCTTCATTTGATTTGAGATTGGGTGCAAATCCACCTTCATCACCAACATTTGTTGAATATCCATTCTTTTTCAAAACACTTTTCAAATTATGAAAAACTTCGACACCCATACGCAATGCTTCTGAAAAAGTAGGTGCTCCTACCGGCATAATCAAGAATTCCTGAAAATCAATACTGTTGTCAGCATGAGAACCTCCATTGAGGATATTCATCATCGGGATGGGCAGTGTTTTGGCTCCTACACCACCAATATAGCGGTAAAGGGTCTGACTGGATTCAGTAGCGGCTGCCTGGGCGCATGCCAGAGAAACACCCAGAATGGCATTTGCTCCGAGGTTTGCTTTATTTGGTGTGCCATCAAGTTCGATCATTTTCTGGTCGATTTCTATCTGATCGAAAACATAATAGCCCTGCAATTCTTCATTTAAAACAGTGTTAACGTTATTCACAGCTTTTAACACCCCTTTGCCCATGAAACGTGATTGTTCGCCGTCGCGAAGCTCGACCGCTTCATGAATACCGGTGGAAGCACCGGATGGTATGGCTGCACGGCCAATAATGCCGCTTTCGGTAATAACTTCGACTTCTATTGTGGGATTTCCTCGTGAATCAAGAATCTGTCTTGCATGAACGGATACGATTGAGCTCATAATATTGATTTTAATTTGTTGAGTATTTTATTAAAAAAGGGATAAGACATTCCCTAACGCCTTATCCCGATGGTTGCAATCTCTTTGAATAAGAACTTGATTATTCTGTCTTTGTTTCCTCTGCAGAGTTTTCAGGTTCTGTTTTCTCAGCCTGCTTCTTTGTGCCGGTGTCAGGAACTTCCTTCTTTATTTCTTCGGATTGTGAGGCAGCTTCAGCTTCCGGAGCTTTTTCAACCTCACTGGTTTCAGTTTTCGATTCAACTGATTTTACTTTTTCTTCAGCTGATGAAACTGCTTTGGTTGTTTTAGCTGATCCTCTTCTTCTGCGGCGACTGGTTGATTTTTCGGTTGCAGCTGCACCGGATAAATAGACCTGATTATAGTCAACCAGTTCAATCAGGCACATTTCAGCGTTATCACCAATTCGGTTACCGGTTTTGATGATGCGGGTATATCCGCCCGGGCGACTGGCAACTTTAGTTGATATTTCTCTGAAAAGCTCTGTAACAGCTTCTTTACTTTGTAAATAGCTAAAAACTACCCTTCGCGAATGTGTTGTATCTTCTTTTGATCTGGTAATCAGTGGTTCTACATATCCTCTCAGTGCTTTGGCTTTTGCAACCGTGGTAGTAATTCGCTTATGCAGGATAAGTGACGTTGCCATATTCGAAAGCATAGACTTACGATGCGGACTTGTCCTGCCTAAATGGTTAAAATTCTTCAGATGTCTCATTGTTCTATTATTCCTTGTCTAATTTATATTTCGAAACATTCATTCCAAATTCAAGGTTCTTGGATTTTACAAGCTCTTCAAGTTCAGTAAGAGATTTTTTTCCAAAATTCCTGAATTTAAGTAAATCGTTTTTATTAAAAGTTACCAGGTCACCCATGGTTTCTACGTCGGCTGCCTTCAGACAATTGAGTGCTCTGACTGACAGATCTAAATCAACCAGCTTAGTTTTCAGCAATTGACGTATGTGAAGTGAGTTTTCGTCAAACTCCTCTGTTACATTCTTTTCTTCTTTTTCCACAGCGATCTTTTCATCGGAAAAGAGCATAAAGTGATGAATCAGAATTTTAGCAGCGTCTTTAAGTGCGTCTTTTGGCTGAATGGACCCATCGGTGGTTAATTCAAGCACAAGTTTTTCATAGTCAGTTTTTTGCTCAACCCTGAAATCTTCCACTTCATATTTAACATTAACAATTGGGGTATGGATGGAGTCAATAGCAATAGTTCCCATTGGTGCGTTCGGATCTTTGTTTTCATCAGCCGGAACATAACCTCTGCCTTTATTTATGGTCAATTCCATTGTCAATTTCACAGAGGGTTCCATGTTGCAGATCACAAGATCGGTATTAAGAACCTGGAAAACTGATAAGTATTTGTTAATATCTCCCGCTTTGAACACTTCATGATCTTTTATGACGATCTTGACTGTTTCTGAATTTTCCTGTTCAACCAGGCGTTTAAAGCGGATTTGCTTAAGATTGAGAATGATTTCAACCATATCTTCCACAACGCCTTTGATGGTCGAAAATTCCTGTTCAACACCTTCAATTTTTACGCTGGTAATAGCGAAACCTTCCAGTGATGAAAGTAAAATCCGTCGTAATGCATTGCCGATTGTAATTCCAAAACCGGGTTCCAAAGGACGAAATTCAAATTTACCTTTGTAATCAGATGCTTCAAGCATGATTACCTTTTCAGGTTTTTGAAATGCTAAAATTGCCATAATTAAACCTTTAGGTTTGCAAATAAATGATGGATGTTATTTTGAATAAAGCTCAACGATAACCTGTTCGTTGATATTTTCGGGTATTTCGTCCCTTTGTGGATAGTTTAATACTTTACCGGCCATTTTCTCTTCATCCCATTCGAGCCAGGGCAGAAGTGAACGATTTGCAGCAAGCGCATCAGTAATTACTTCCAGTGTTTTTGATCTTTCACGAACACCAACTACAAAACCTGGTTTAAGAGCATACGAAGGAATGTTGATTACCTCACCATTGACAACAATGTGACGATGTGATACAAGCTGTCGGGCAGCAGCACGTGTGGGCGCAATTCCCAAACGATAAACCACGTTATCAAGACGGGTTTCGATGAACTGAAGTAATACTTCACCTGTAATACCTGATTTCCGGCTGGCTTTTTTAAAAATATTGCGGAACTGGCGCTCCAGAATGCCGTAAGTATATTTGGCCTTTTGCTTTTCAGCAAGCTGAAGTCCGTATTCTGTAGGTTTCTTACGCTTTTTGTTCAATCCATGCTGTCCGGGTGGATAATTCTTCTTTTCAAAGTATTTGTCAGATCCGTAAATGGAATCACCAAATTTTCTTGAGATTTTTGTTTTTGGCCCAATGTATCTTGCCATTTCTATGTAAATTTAATTTGATAATCAAATGAATTCTTAAACCCTTCTGCGTTTTGGCGGACGGCAACCATTGTGTGGCAATGGAGTGATGTCATTAATTTCAATCACTTCAATACCAGCTGAGTGGATGGTTCTGATAGCCGATTCCCTGCCTGCACCAGGTCCTTTAACATATACTTTTACTTTACGCAATCCGAGATCAAAAGCTACTTTTGAACAATCCTCAGCAGCAGTCTGAGCTGCATATGGAGTGTTTTTCTTTGAACCTCTGAAGCCCATCTTCCCGGCTGATGACCATGAAATTACCTGTCCGTCATTGTTGGCGAGGGTCACAATGATGTTGTTAAAGGAGGCATTAATAAACGCTTTCCCCATTGTATCCACTTTAACGACCCTTTTCTTGGTAGTTTTACTTGTTTTTGATGTTTTTGCCATAATTTATTTTCCTTGATGACTTGAATTATGCAGCGCAACCAAATTGGTTTCGTAAGCGCTTTTTAGCCTTTTGGAGCTTTCTTTTTGTTCGCAACGGTTTTCTTTCTTCCTTTTCGGGTGCGGGCATTATTTTTTGTTGACTGTCCTCTGACCGGCAAACCGATACGATGACGAATTCCGCGATAGCAACCAATATCCATCAAACGTTTAATGTTTGTCTGGGTTTCGGAGCGCAAAGCACCTTCCACTTTGTATTCATCGCTGATAAGTGCTCTTATGCTGTTTTGTTCGTCATCATTCCAATCCTGTACCTTTTTATTCACATCAACATTGGCTTTGCCAAGAATTTCAGTGGCAAGGCTTCTGCCGATACCGTGAATATAGGTCAGACCAATTACGCCTCGCTTATTTTTTGGTAAATCAATACCTGCAATACGTGCCATAGTAATTTATCTGTTTAATTAATTTTTTAACCTTGTCTTTGTTTGTACTTTGGATTCTTTTTGTTAATCACGTACAACCTGCCTTTACGGCGGACAATTTTGCAGTCCGGTGTTCTTGTTTTTACTGATGCTCTTACTTTCATTGCTGTCAATTATTTGTATCTGAATGTAATACGACCTTTGGATAAATCATAAAGAGACATGGCAATTTTTACACGGTCACCGGGCAGGATTTTAATATAGTGCATGCGCATCTTTCCTGAGATGTGAGCAATAATGACATGCCCGTTTTCAAGTTCGACACGAAACATTGCATTTCCCAGCGATTCAATCACTGTTCCATCCTGTTCGATAAGCGGCTGTTTTGCCATGCTTTGAATACCTTTAATTTTGTTTGCTTTTTAATACTTCGTCAATAAAATCAAATGTCGATAAAATTTCGGCTTTGCCTTTTCGTATTACGACATCATGCTCATAATGTGCTGAAGGTTTGTGGTCGGTAGTTTTGATTGTCCATCCATCGCGCTCCTGATAAACAGTACGTACGCCCAGATTAATCATCGGCTCAATCGCAATCACCATACCTGCCAACAATTCTTTTCCGTTTCCACGTCTTCCGTAATTGGGTACTTCGGGCTGTTCGTGAAGCTGTCTGCCCAATCCATGTCCGACAAGATCACGTACTACTGAATAACCAAAAGACTCAACGTAGTGCTGAATAGCATAACCGATATCGCCAATCCGGTTTCCGGCAACAGCTGATTCTATGCCAAGATAAAGTGATGCTTTTGTCCGTTCCATTAGCATTAACACATTTTCATCCACCTCACCAACCGCAAAAGTGTAAGCTGAATCGCCATAAAAACCATTTTTCTTTACGCCACAATCAACTGAAATAATGTCTCCACTTTTTAAAACATAGTTTCCGGGAATACCATGCACTACCACTTCGTTGACTGAGGTGCACAATGTGGCCGGAAAACCATGATAGCCTTTAAAACCTGGTTCAGCATCATGATCCCGGATAAAGGTTTCGGCAATATCATCGAGTTTTGCAGTGGTTATACCCGGAGCAATGTACTTTGCTACTTCAGCAAGTGTTTTACCAACAAGTAAAGAACTTTCTCTTAATAACTCTATTTCTTCTTCTGTCTTCAGATGAATCATTTCAATTATTTTTCATGGTTGACGGTAATTACATACCTGATCTACCCTTAATTCTGCCTGACTTTGTCAAACCATCGTAATGACGCATAAGCAAATGGCTGTTAATCTGGTCTAAGGTATCCAGTACAACCCCGACCAGAATCAGCAGGGAAGTGCCTCCATAGAATTGTGCGAATTGCTGACTTACTCCGGCTAAGCCGACGAATGCTGGCATAATGGCAACCAAACCCAGAAAAAGTGAACCGGGAAGAGTAATTCGCGACATTACATTATCAATAAATTCAGCAGTTTTCTTGCCGGGTTTAATTCCTGGAAT
The DNA here is from genome assembly GCA_009930115.1 of Sphingobacteriia bacterium. Taxonomy (GTDB): domain Bacteria; phylum Bacteroidota; class Bacteroidia; order Bacteroidales; family 4484-276; genus RZYY01. The sequence goes on from RZYY01000089.1 coordinate 10,248, forward strand.
AAATCCACCGTTTTTCTTCATGTCATCAGCCATCTGGTTCGGATTAACAGTGATGGCTGTATAAAAATAGGTGAATGCTACAATCATAATGAAGAAGGTGAAGTTGTACCAAAAACCTGTAAAATCGGTAAATGCTGATGCAAAACCTGTCAATGCCTCACTTTGAGAATACTGCGCAATAGTGAGTGGCAGAAACATGATGGCCTGTGCAAAGATAATGGGCATTACACCGGCTGCATTTACTTTGAGCGGAATATACTGACGCACACCACCATACTGTTTGTTACCTACAACACGCTTGGCGTATTGTACAGGAATACGTCTTGTTCCCTGAACCAGTAAAATGGTTAACAGAATAACACCAACAAGAACAATAATTTCAACAATAAATATTACCAGTCCGCCACCCTGCTCCTCAAGCCTTGAAACAAATTCGGCAAACAGAGAAAATGGAAGGCGGGCAATAATTCCAATCATGATGATTAATGAAATTCCGTTTCCAATCCCTTTGTCGGTAATCCGCTCACCAAGCCACATGACAAACATTGAACCGGCAGTAAGCATAATTATTGATGAAATACCAAAAAATGAAAAGATTGAGTGTGATGTGGTTGCCGGGTCAAAAGGATAAATGGCTTCCGGTGGAAGTTGCATCACGAGATTGGCTATATAAGCCGGTGACTGAAAAATAAGAATTATTACCGTCAGATATCGGGTAATCTGGTTAATTTTCCGTCTGCCGCTTTCTCCTTCTTTTTGTAATCGCTGGAAATATGGAATGGCCATACCCAACAACTGCACAACGATAGAAGCAGAGATGTATGGCATGATTCCGAGGGCAAAAATTGAGGCGTTGGAGAATGCACCACCCGAAAACATATTGAGCAGTCCGAGCAAACCGGTGGATGCTTGTTGCTGCAATTCGCTTAGCATGGATGGGTCAACACCCGGAAGTACAATGAAGGAACCCAGTCGATAAAGCAGGATAATTCCTAAGGTGTAGGCGATCCTTTTTCTCAGGTCCTCAATCTTGTAAATATTCTTGATGGTTTCGATAAATTTTTTCATTAAGAATTAGATTTTTGTTGCAACACCTCCTTGGTCTTCAATTGCTTTTGCAGCTGTTTTTGAGAAAGCATGGGCTTTGACCTCAATTTTTGCTTTCAACTCACCTCTGCCCAGCACCTTGATAAGGTCTTTTTTCTGGGCAAGTCCGTTGTTGTAAAGTACATCGAGATCGAAAACTGTAATGTTTTTCTCATCCACTAGCTTCTGTAGTGCATCAAGGTTAATTCCGCGATACTCCACTCGATTCATATTTTTGAAGCCGCCTTTTGGAATGCGACGATACAAAGGCATTTGTCCACCCTCAAAACCAAATTTTGAAGAATATCCGGACCTTGATTTAGCTCCTTTGTGACCTCTTGTTGAAGTTCCTCCTTTACCCGATCCCTGTCCGCGACCAATTCTTTTTTTGTTCTTTGTTGAACCTTTTGCCGGTTTCAGATTTGATAAATCCATTTCTATTATAATGTTTGCAAGTTTATACGTTTTCAACAACAAGTAAATGTTTTACTTTTTCAACCATACCCACTATCTGGGGTGTTGCTTCATGCTCAACTACCTTGTTCAATTTAGTCAGGCCGAGGGCCTGCAAGGTAAGTTTTTGTTTTTGTGGGCGTCCAATGCCACTTTTGACTAATTTTACTTTTATCCTGCTCATTTTACTCCCTGATTAACCGTTAAACACTTTTTCAAGACCAATACCCCTGACCTGAGCTACAGTGTAGGGATCGCGCATTTTCATCAATGCATCAATAGTAGCTTTCACAACACTATGCGGGTTGGAGGAACCTTTTGATTTGGCCAGCACGTCTTTTACACCAACGCTTTCCAAAACAGCCCTCATGGCTCCGCCTGCTATCACTCCGGTACCTGCTGCAGCTGGTTTCATAAAAATTGTAGCTCCGCTGTATTTACCTATACCTTCGTGAGGCAGGGTACCATTCAGAATTGGAACACTGATAAGGTTTTTCTTTGCATCATCAATGCCTTTGGCAATCGCAGCAGTTACCTCTTTAGCTTTACCTAATCCGTAACCTACCACACCCTGTTCATTGCCGACAACAACAATTGCTGAAAAACTAAATGTTCTCCCTCCTTTGGTCACTTTAGTAACTCTTTGGATATGAACAAGCTTATCTTTAAATTCGATTTCGCTTGATTTAACTCTCTTTACGTTTACGTTTGCCATAATTTTAGTTAAAATTTTAGACCTGCTGCTCTTGCTGCGTCAGCGAGAGTTTTTACACGGCCATGATATAAATATCCATTCCTGTCGAAAACAACGGTTTCGATACCGGCCTCAGTTGCTTTTCTGGCTATCAGTGTACCAACTCTTTTGGCTTGTTCGGTCTTAGTCATTTTTTCTTTTTCAAAATCTTTACTCAACGAGGAAGCCGAAATCAAGGTTCTGCTGTTCAGATCGTCAATAATTTGGGCATATATCTCTTTGTTGCTTCTGAACACGGTCATTCTGGGCTTTTGGGTTGTTCCAAACAATCCTTTCCTGATCCGCATTTTAATCCGATATCTTCTGTATTGTTTTTTGTCTTTGATTGCCATTTCTCAATGGGTTTTATCTAATTGATAAATGAATTAACTCTGTATTTTACTTGGCTGAAGCTTTACCTGACTTGCGCTTGATTTCTTCACCCTTGTATTTGATACCTTTGCCCTTGTAAGGCTCTGGCT
>RZYY01000255.1 GCA_009930115.1 Sphingobacteriia bacterium
GTGTTTCACCGGATTAAGGTTTTCAGACCTCCACCATCTTAAAGCGACCGACCGGAACGGAGACAGCATCACCGTTTCCACCATAAAAACGGGCGAAATTGTTGAAATTGAGTTGAACGATACCACAGCGGCAATTTGGAACAAATACAGCCAATTTCAGGCAGCCACCGGCCGAGCCTTGCCAGTGCCACATAACCAGGTTTACAACAGATTTTTAAAAGAAATGGCGCAACTTGCTGGTATTGTTGAACCGGTTACACTGGTTCACTACAAAGGAGCTACCAGAGTAGAAGAGACCTTTGAGAAATGGAAATTGGTTTGCAGCCATACGGCCAGACGTTCATTCATAACCAACGGATTGACTTTAGGCATCGGTTCGGAGGTTCTCAGGTCATGGACTGGCCACCGGACTGACAAAGCGTTTCAGGCTTATTACGAAATAGTAAAACAAAGAAAAATTCAGGACATTCAAAAATATAACCTTATTTAATTGCGCAATTGCGGTATTGCGTTTATTGCGGAAATTGCGTTTATTGCGGAAACTTTTAAATATACGGGCATGAAATTAAAAACATTTGAGGACAAAAGGACATTCACGGAGAAAACCGGCATACTGCCGGAGAGGTTCACAGACTGGCCAAATTATGAAATTAGCATCGTAACACCAGAGGAGCAAACGGCACGAGAGAATCGAATTAAACCACCTCCAGACCATCATTTTTTTGACATTCAAACCGGCAGCCTGGACATAGGCAAAGCGCCGGAGCGTGTATTTATGGAGGCTCTGTTTTCGTATTACTGGCAGTTTAAGACCAACAAAATTTACAATGGCAAACACCTCTATAAATTCACAGTGAGAGACTTTTGCCAGCACCATGAAGTTGAGAAAAACGACCTCCAAAAAATAACTTTAGCCAGTTATGAGGTTGCACACCTCTACCAGTCAGCATGGCAAACCGACCGTTACAGAGCTGAAATATTGCAGCAAATTGAGCTATATTTAAAGGAGCGACCGGCAAAGAAACCACCAAAAGGGCTGGAGCAAATGTTTGCTGACAGTAACAACCTTCAAAGGTTGGTAAAACTCCTCAAAAAACATGAGTACATAATTGAAAAGAACGGTAAACACTTTTGGAAAAGGCAGGATAATGAATTTGCGGCAATGGCAAAGGTATGCACACCATTATTAAAACCGGAACACCGAGAAAACGGCAGAAAACTACATATTGCCTGGACTGACTATTTTTCACACGAAACAAAAGAGCGTATTGTTTCAGAGCAATACTTCAAAACCGAAAAATCAAACGAAGTTTACAAACTCCTTGACAAATTCAGTTTTATTGAGCAATATTTTGGCATTGAATAACAGGCCTTTGGAGGTTACTTAGTTACTTGGTAACCATTTGTAACTTACTGTATTACAGTTGGTTACATTTAATTATATTATTTTTGCAGCATAATTAAAAACAAAATTATGACTGCAATAAACCTAATTTCAAAAGAGGAGTTAAAGGAAGCGATCAGAGAGGTTTTAACGGAAACCGACCTCCAGAAACCGACCTCCACAGCTCCGGAAACTGAAACCTACCTTCATGGCCTTAATGAGCTGGCCGCCTTTTTAGGTATTGGTATAACAACCGCCTGGAGACTGGCAAAACTTTTGCCGACCTACCGGACAGGAAAAAAAATGTTTTTTAAAAAGAGTGAGGTTCTGGCAGCCTTAAACCAAAAGAGGAGTTAACACCATGCACACGGACACAGTAAGCATACCAGTTAACACAGACCTCAACAAAGTTGAGCCAGCACCACCAGCGGCCACCAGAGCCACGTTTTCAGAGGAGGTTTACAATAACCTACCGGAGGCCTTACAAACGACCTGCAACAAGTTGAGCGGAACGGATAAAGAGGTTTATTTTGTCGGCAGCCTGGCAGCATTGAGCGCAATTTTGCCAAACCTCCAGGCCATGTACGACGGTTCACCAATAGAGGCAAATTTGTACCTTTTCTTATTAGGAGGTTATGGCAGCGGCAAAGGTTCGCTAAAATACGCTCAAAAACTTGTTGAGCCAGTACACCAGCATTTGAGAGAAACAGAGCAACCACCGGACAACGAAACAGGACAACCAGGCCAAAAGAAACTTTTGTTTTTACCGGCAAACTCAAGTAAAAGCGGCCTTATTGAATTACTGGCCACCTTACAAAGAGGCCTTCTTTTTGAAACCGAAAGCGACACGCTGGCCGATCAGCTCCGGCAGGACTATGCAAGTTTTTCAGACTTGTTAAGAGCAAGTTACCACCACGAAACAATTAGGTTTTACCGGAGATTGCAAAAAGAGTTTTACGAAATTGAAAATCCGAAATTGTCAGTCCTTTTAAGCGGTACACCTGGCCAGCTCCGAAAGTTGATACCTGGTATTGAAAACGGCCTGTTTAGCCGGTTCATGTTTTACCAAATTGAGCCTGAAACCAGGTTTAAAAATGTTTTCAAAAACAACGGCAGCGACCTAACAAACTACTTTTACCAGGCAGGCCGCAAATTGTTACCGTTGTTCACCTGGCTAAATGACCAGTCAGAGCCTTTTACATTCACATTCACAGCGGAACAAAAAGAGGAGTTTTTACACTACTTTTCAGACCTCAAACAAACACTTGTTGACACGTTCGGAGTTGAAATTTCCGGCAATGTAAACCGGTTCGGAGTTCAATTTGTACGTGTTTCAATGGTTTTGAGTGCATTGAGAGCGGCAAATGAAAACT
>RZYY01000090.1 GCA_009930115.1 Sphingobacteriia bacterium
CATCTATCCATACTGAGGATACCATTGGCCGGCGCCTGTTCAAAATTAACCGTCGTCTGCACCGGACAATCAGTCGGAATCCCGTTTATCATCTACATTATCGTACCCTGCTAAGAGAGTTTTTGCAGAACCGCCTCAACCTGATGCTTACTATTTTGGCAGAAGAACTTGATCAACAATCGGGGAATTTTCTTCTGATAAACAAAACACTCATCAATTACCTTTCGGACGTCCTCACCAGCATTGAAATGAAGATTCACGAAAACCAGGAACTTGCTGACATGTTTGCTGCAAAAACAAATGAAGTAACAAGCCATATTGAAGAGCTGACAGCATCCAATACATTGAAGCAGAAAGCACTGATGCACCTGCTCAGAAGTTCGCCTGTTACCCTTACAAAACAGTTTGCTGACGAGTTCCGTGTTATGAGTTCAAACAAGTCACTTAAAAGAAAATTCCGGGACAACAGAAACCTGAAAAAAATACTGCAGATGCTTTCAGCATTTCCTGACAAATGGAACAAAAAGCAACAACTGCTTTCGGACGAGCTGCTTCTTGAACTTAGTCTTTTTTCGCTTCTTTTTAAAATTAAAACCATTTTTAGCGAAGCTTCCACCGAAACCGAACAGGCCTTTGATGAACACATCATTCGGAAACAATGGAAGATCAGGGATCAACTCAGGGAACTTTCGGCTGATACTGACAGGGTTTTCAATCCGTCGATGATTGTTGAAGTTGACCATCAGCTGGTGATGCAAACGCTGTTCAATCATCTTGTACAAAACACCTTTAACAGGATAAAACAGGCAAGCACCTTAATGCCTGAAAGTATCGAAATCCTGGAAGCCAAAACGCGAAATGTGCTTAAAACTGATACTGCAAGAGAGCCTGCAACCGAAATCATCTACGTATCCCGCCTGCTTGATCTGATGCTTCAAAGCGAATTTGTTGAATCGGTCCAGCAGTCACTCTCAGAAATTTCTGAAAAACTCAACCAGATTAAAACTACCACCAACGAACTCATTCGCAGCCTCGATTTCAGGCTGAATCATGAACAGCATCTGACAGGTAGCCGAACGCTTACCCGAACAAAGAAAACCCAGATTTATACTGAACATATTACTCAGCTCGAAAACATTATCAGTCAGTCTGACAAACTGAAAAATCAGGTTCAGATGATGTTCAGAGAACGGCTGGCCACCTTCGAAGACAAGCTGACATTCTTCCCTTTCATTCAAAACGCTGCCAACATCGAAGGATTTATCCGAAAACGTGAAATGGGGAGACGATGGTTGTTGTTTCAAAAGTTCAGAGCCAAAAGCGGGTCTTTTGTTCAGCATCTGCTGAGCCAGCTATGGTACAGACAAAGTACAGGCATCATCTTTACCCGCCGGCTGAAAGCACAGACTGAAACACCAAAGTTCAGGGTGGACAAAGTACTGGAGATGGTTGATCAGATGTCAATAAAACCTGCAGTTGAAAGCAGTCTGCCATATTATTACCGCCAGTTGTTTATCCGCAAGCAGTATTATCTTAACGAGTTCTGGACAGGCAGGGAAAGAGAGCTTAGCGAAGCTGAATCCGCTGTCAGACGCGTATTATCAGGAAGAAAAGGAGCTATTTTAATTACGGGAGATCACCATTCAGGAAAGACTTTTTTCTCCCAGTACTTTATTCAAAAGTTTTATCCTGACGCCAACACCTTCATCCTCACTCCGCCATACGCCGGTTCCACTGATGTGGCATTGTTCAGGCAATCACTCGAAAACGTCTTCGACCTGAGGGGATCATATTACAAAATATTCCATTCGCTGCCCGAGCGGAGCGTGCTCATCATTGATGACCTGGCCCTGTGGTGGGAACAATCGGAACAAGGCTCCGCTGTACTTTCCCAATTGATGGACCTGATTGACAAATACAGCCATCGCTGCCTGTTTGTTGTCAACCAGAGCCGTTTCAGTTTTGATTTAATGCGAAGGCTCTATCCGATCGAGAATTATTTCCTCAGCATCATAGAACTGCAACCTTTTTCAGCAGAAGAATTACAGGAAATCATCCTGAAAAGAAACCATGCAACCAGTTTCAAATTACGATTGAACGGTAGTCTGCGAGAGCACATCACCGCATGGGACTTTGCAAGGCTTTTTTCAAGATATTTCTCTGTATCTGGAGGCAATGCGGGAGTTGCACTGCAGTTGTGGCTTGCCGGAATTGAGAAAGCCGAAGAAAACGTGCTTTATATAAACACACCACAAACACCTGATATTTCATCACTTCAGGCACTAAAAACCGGCTGGTATATGATTATCATCCAACTGATGTTGCATAAACGTGCCAATCTGCGTAAACTGGCACGCATCTGCCGGGATAACACCCTCGAAGTTAAAGAGCATATTGACATACTGCTTCGCGCAGGCATTCTCGAAGAGAAAACCGATGGTGTTTATGAACTCAGCACTATCCTTTATCCAATGTTGCTGCGAGTGCTGATAGAAAAGGAAATGATATAAAAAAACAAAAACATGGAAGAAATCGTACTTATCAACTACCGGCTTTATCTTCTGCTGTTTTTCGCTTTACTTCTATTTATTGCTTTCAGGCTTCTCTCATGGCTGCTTCCGGCCATCCTTAAGAGAGAAGAAAAGCGGAAAATGGTGCATCGGTATAAAACCCTGACAGAGCTGGTGATATGGATTATTTATTTCATCTGGGCAGTGCAGTACCTGCATTACACCAATAAAGCCTATGCTCTGGCACTGCTTGTCCTGCTTTTTTTATTCACCCTGTACACACTATGGATCGGGCTGAAAGACCTGATTGCTGGAGCTTTTATGAAAGCAGCACACAGACTTTCCATTAGCGAAATCATAAAAGTTGGAGAATTTTCAGGGAAAATTATCAGGTTTGGGCATGCCAATATCATCCTTGAAACCGATGACGGTGAAATCATTTACCTTCCTTACAGCTATATTTTCGGTAAAGCGCTCATCAAATCGCAACCTGCCGAAGCAATTCACCGTCATACTTTTCGACTCATTATGCCTCTGTCACGATCAATTCGCCATGATATCGAAAAAATGCGTATTTTCATCCTCAACATCCCCTGGATTTCTTTGAAAAAAGAACCACAGATCAGAACAATGGAAGAAACCGGGCAGGGTTTTGAAATTGAAATCACAATTTTTTCGATTGGTAAAGAGCACTTTTTGGAGATTGAAAAACTGGTCAGAGCGAAATTCGAAATACCTGATATTGATGAAGATCAACAGAATAAAGAAACAAAATACATTCAGTGAATCAGACTAAAACCAATGCAATAGTTACAGGAGCCACAGGGGCCATCGGCGGAGCAATTGCCAGGCAACTGGCAGCCAAAGGTTATCAGGTAACGCTGATAGTACGCAGCGAAGCAAAAGGCATACAAACTGCCAGCGAAATCAAAGCAGCTACAGGGAATCCGGATATTCATCTGCTTACGGCTGATCTGTCACTTAAAAAAGATATTGAACGTATTGCCTCAGCCTGGAATCAGCCGCTCAAACTCCTCGTCAACAATGCAGCAGCAGCTCCCCGCCGGCGGGAAGTAAACGTTGCCGGTACCGAAATGCAATGGGCTACCAATGTTCTCGGCTATTTCTGGATGATGAAATTCTTCACTCCTCATCTGAAATCAGGAGCCCCTTCACGTATCGTCAATGTGGCCAGCTATTGGGCCGGCGACCTGGACCTCACTGATCCGGAATGCAAAAAACGACGGTACAACAACGACATGATCTATCGTCAGAGCAAACAGGCCGACCGTATGCTGTCGGTTGCCTTTGCCGAAAAACTAAAAGCTGATGGCATTACTGTCAATGCTGTTCATCCGGGTAACGTCAACTCGGTCCTGAGCAACAACCTTGGCTACGGAGGCAGCACATCTCCTGATCAGGGTGCCGACACTCCCGTATGGGTAGCAACAGCTCCGGAACTTGAAGGTATTACAGGAAAATATTTTGAACATCGTCGGCAGACCTTTTGCCCTTTTTCGGAAATGCACCAGGAAATTCAAAGATTGACAGCGCTTTGCGAAAAATATTAGTACATTATAATCAACCCTATTTTTGTCAGTTTTTTATGAAACATTGTTGAATGAAATTGAATAGCAGTCTAATAATTTAATCGAGTTGTAGTGAGTTTTAACAATTAAAAGAAGTAACTTTGAACTCTAAAAATTAATAAAACAAAATGCTAACTAAAGAATATATTAAAGAACTTAAAAACAAGAACAATGGAGCTATTGGGCAACTTATAAAAAACTATCGTGATAGTAGTTCTTTGACTTTTATTCTTGAAAACTTAGGACAGATACCGAAAGATTTTGACGGAAGTTTTTTAACTGATTTGCTTACTCATAAGAACTCGTCAGTTAGACTTTGGGCGGTTAAGTCAATAGGGAAATTAAGTAATGAAGAGTATTTACAAATAATTAAAAATACAGCTCTTAACGACAGCGACACAAACGTAAGGCGTGAAGCTGTTTCCTCAATCGGACGAATGAGAACGAAAAAAGGTAAAAGTATTTTGACTGAAATTCTTCAAGACAATGACCCGAAAATTGTTTGCCAAGCAATTCGTGGGCTGCTTGTTTTCAAAGGAGATAATAAAGTTGACGAAAGTTTAAAACCATTGTTAAATCACGAAAACGAAATGGTGCGGACTGTTATTTACAAAGAGTATTTCGCAGAACAGAAAGACAAGAACGCACAACCACACACTGAGAGTTACGACTACTTGAAAAATGTAGTAGTAAATGCTGACACCATTGAAACAATGAGGTTGCTCAAAGATGAAAGTATTCATTTGACTTTCACTTCACCGCCATACTACAATGCAAGAGATTATTCAATTTATCCAAGCTACAAAGCATATTTAGAATTTCTTGCTGACGTTTTCAGAGAAGTTCACCGTATTACAAAAGAAGGACGTTTTTTAATCGTGAACACTTCACCAATTATTATTCCGAGAATTAGTCGTGCACACAGTAGTAAACGCTATCCTATCCCTTTTGACATTCATCCTTACTTAATGGAAATGGGTTGGGAATTCATTGACGACATTGTTTGGATGAAACCTGAAGCAAGTGTAAAAAACCGCATTGGCGGTTTTCAGCAACATAGAAAACCGCTTGGTTACAAACCAAATTCTGTAACAGAGTATTTGATGGTTTACAGAAAATCAACCGAAAAACTTTTGGATTGGAACATTCGACAATACGATTGGCAAACCGTTCAGGACAGTAAAGTTCCCGAAGGTTACGAAACAACAAATGTTTGGAAAATTGAACCTTGTTTTGACAAGGTTCATTCGGCAGTTTTCCCAGTCGAGCTTTGCAAAAGAGTTATTCAGTATTATTCATACAAAGGCGACTTGGTTTTTGACCCATTTGCTGGTAGTGGTACAATGGGTAAAACTGCAAAAAGTTTAGGGCGTTACTTCTTCTTAACAGAGAAAAATTTAATTTATTTCAACTATATGAAATCGAAAAAATCAAAGGAAATGTTCGATAACATTGAAACAAATTTTTTAACTATTAACGAGTTTGAAAAAACGATAGAATAATTATGCCATTAAACACAGATGCTAAGAAAAATATAATAAAGAAAGTAATTTCTAATCAAGACTACAGAGATGAAGTATTGATAATTATTGACGAAATATTTCTGGACTATTGTATTTGTTTTTTCAAGCAAGTTGTATATGCCAAAATAGACACACTTGGAGAATTATCTGATTGGTATAAAAAGGTTTTTCTCAATCCTGATTTACCAAAGGAACAAATTGCAATCAATTCAGGATTGAATATGAAATCAATTACGAATGCCTACAATTCTTCTAAAAAGGAAGTTGTAATTCAAGCATCAAACGACAACTATATTCGATTACAAAATACTATTGAAGACTTAGTTGCCAACGGAAACAATTTTGAAGTAAAACTTTCAATAAAATTCAAGGACGTTTCAGTGGATTTAACTGTTGCAGAGAGTTTAATAGTCATAAACACAATAGCAGTAAAGCGTGCAGAAATTCGTGGCGGTATGTGGAGTGCAGTTGGTAAACAAGTAGAGAAACCTCTAATGACAACACTTTGTATGTTATTTAATGTTCCTTTTGAATATCACAAACAAGATGGTAATCCCGCAAGTTTTCGTGAAGTTGATTTTTATGTTCTTTCAAAAGATGGAAAGAAACTTAGAACCGAAGTTAAGTTAATGGGAAAAGGAAATCCAGAAAGTGCAGATTCTATTTTCGCAAGGGAACCGGCAATTTTTTTAGCTGACAAGCTATCTGATAGAAATAAACAGCAAGCAGAAATGCTGAATGTTCAATGGATAGAGTTAAGATTTGCAGATGGTTACAGGCGTTTTCAGGATGTGCTTAATGCTTTGAATGTTCCTAACAGCGATTTTAACGGAGATTTAAACGCTCGTTTAGACGAAATACTAAAAGAAATTTATGGCGGTTAAAAAAAAGAAAAAAGGTTAGCCGACAATAGCAAGGTACTATGAAATAAGGGCTTCAATTGTAATTCAAGTAATCTTAGAGACTGATACTTTTGTGAAGGATAACAAGAAAGTTACCCACAATCACTTACTGCATATAGACGCAGAAAGTTCTTAACGATACACTACTCTTCAAACCTTTTCAGTTCAAACTTTTCTCCGTCGAAAATTCCATAGGTGTAACGGGTGAGCCAGTCGCCCAAATGGATATAAAAACTGCCGTTTTCAAGCGGTTCGATATTGGCAACATGCCAGTGTCCGAATATGAAATAATCAATATGTTCGCCGGAGTGTAGATAATCCCGGCAAAACCCGGCCAGCCGTGACTTTTGAAAATCAGGCTGAATGCTTTCCCTTGCCTCTTTTTCTTCTTTGATGATGTTGGCATAACGGCTGCGACCCGACCAGAAAAGCCCAAGTCTGACACCAATATCAGGATGAATCCAGCGGAACAGGAAACGGTTGATTTTTCGTTCAAAAATATACTTTATCAGCTTGTATCCATTGTCTCCCCTGCCAAGCGCATCACCATGAGCCAGAAAAAACTTTTTTCCGGCAAATTCCCTGATGACGGGCTGCCGGTATAATTTTATTCCTACCTCTTTTTCAAGATAGTCAAAAGCCCACATGTCATGATTTCCTCTGAAAAAATGAAGAGGGATGCCGGCATCTGAAATTTCTGCCAGTTTTCCCAACAATCTTACATAACCTTTGGGAACTACCGTTTTGTATTCAAACCAGAAATCGAACAGGTCACCCATCAGGAAAATTTCTTCAGCGTCAGTCTGAACCAGATCAAGCCAACGGATAAACTTTTCTTCTCGCCTGAGACTGGAGCTTCTGTCAGGTATTCCGAAATGAAAATCGGATGCAAAATATATTCTTTTCTTTAAGATCAATTGCCGGATGATTTAAACGTGTCAGGTAACTTATCAGTTGCAAAGGTAAAAATATGTCCGTTCATTCGCCCCAGTTGATCGGATAATTGAAATGAAAAGCAGCCGTTAAATGTATGTGCGAGCTATTTTTCGAAATGGCTTGTTACCAAAACACTGATTTCACTATACTTTGCTGACGAGGAAATAATTTTCCCTTCAGGATCAATAAAGAAAAACCAGGGGAATTCGCCACTCAGGTTGTATAGTTCCTTGACGGGTGAGTTGATGCCCCTTAGATCGGATACATTTATCCACGGCAGCTCATCTACTTTGATGGCATCACTCCAATAGCGCTGTTCATGGTCTAAAGAAATGGCAAAAATTTTCAGCCCAAAAGAATGGTATTTTTCATAAAGCATTTTTAGCTGATGATTAACTGCTCTGCAAGGTGGCGACCATGAAACCCAAAAGTACAGAATGACCGGATTACCTTTCAATGCTGACAATTTTTGTTTATTACTCAGAGGATCGGGAAGGCTAATGTCAGGAATGATTTGACCCGGACTCAGACGGCCGGCATTTGCCTTCTGTATTTCCATTTTCGTTACTAATTCCTCCACACGACGGTGATGATCGAGCACATGGCTGTTCCCCGGATATTTCCCGGATAGCACACTATCAAGGCGGATATAAAGGTCAGGATGGTTTTCGGGAAGAATCACCGGTTGGCCGGCAAAACGCTGATTGAGCAATAACAGGCCTGCCAGAGAACCGAAACTTTGCTGAATAGACTGAACGGTAAACTCTTTGTGGTTGTTCAGAAGTTGTTGAAGTGAGCTGTCGATTTTTTGTTTAACCAGTTGAAAGGTGTCAAGATGAATGCTGTTGTAAAAAACCTCCCGCAACGAATCAAACCTGTGCTGAAAAATGGCAGTCTGCCCGAAATAGCGATGCAGAATTTCGGTATCGTCATTTCCTTCAATCAAATATTTGTCGGGCAATTCAGATAAATGTGCACTTATGCTGAGTGTATCACCGGGATGTAAAGTAAATTTAACGGTATTTCCATCTTCAAAACGGATCATAAAAAAGGAACTTTCTTCAGGTTGAAAATGAAAAGAAAAAAAATCCCTTTCCGAAACAAACGTTGAATCAACCACAATCAATTCATTGATGGTCAATTCCTCAAGAAGAAGCTTTTGACCGGCAGCACCTGATATAGTGCCCGAAATTAAAGTTTCATTTTTTGGTAATTCCTGCGTGCACGAAAAAAAGACCAGTACGAAAAAGGTCAGAAGATAACTGAACCGTCGAAAAAAAATCATTGGTAATCTTTTAACATTTTGTCCATTCCGAACGACAGATTCGCTGAAATCTTATCAATTATAAATTTAGCTTATGATCCATTCACCTTTTGTTTCAATATTTATCTTAACTGCTTTATTTTCATCTTTTCAACATCTTAAAATTATCCTCAATCAAGTGAAATTCCGTGAATCAGTTAAAAAATATTCATTCAACAGTAGTGGGCATTTAAAACCCACTGATTATTAATTGATTAGAATTTAGTTCTTTGATATTTTTGTAATCACACTTTGTAAGTACTTCTCTGACAGGCGTTTTGTCCAGTAGAGAAATGCTAAGAATAATTTTAAAGGAAAAATTTATTTTCTTGAGGTTCTTTCTTAAAACATCTTAAACACCTCTAAATCTGTATTTTATTCTATCAATTACTTGCAATAAAAAAACCCCAAAGTTTTTCACTTTGGGGCTAAACCTAACTTGTAACTGAAACTTCGTATTTTTATTCGGGGAATTCCACGGTCGTGTTATCACTTACCTTTACGTAATAAGCTTTACCGGGGATGAGGACATCTATTGTATTAATTTGTTTTTCAGGCCAGTACACTCCAATCCCTGCTACTTCTTTTATAATTAACAGCGTGCCTTTCTCAGGCGGGAAAACAACTTGAACATCAACAGGGTCCTGAGATAATACCGGCATCAGGTTCCAGTCGGGAGTCAAAGTCAGTATTTTACCTGTGTAAGGTGCACCTGTTAAATAAAACGAACAGCCGGCAGTTGTTTTTATGCTGAAAGCAGCTTTGTCCGGCCAGTTGCCAATGGTATTGGTATTTGTGGCAGGACAATAGATCCCTGACATGGTCCGGACTATGATGAGTTCAGACTGGATCGGATCAAACACAACCTCAAGTTCGGGATTATCAGGCGGTAAGAAAGAGGAAAGACTGCTCCATCCTGAAGGAAAGTCAACCTTCTGGGTTTGCGTGCCTCCTGACCATTTCACCCTGCCAAAAGGATCCCCTTCAAAAGCAGGTCCTGATAAGTTACCTGCAGGATTCACTATCGTCACATTACCAGCATCCTGGCTTTTCTTTATATTCACCAGCAAATTACCGGCCAGGCAGTCCAGTGTAGCATCTTCGATGACCAGCTCCTGATCGTTGTCAATGGTTAATAGTGTTCCCGAAGATTGCGTACTCTTGAAACTACATGCATAAAAAGGCTGCACCGGATCAACCGTTGCACCGGGTTTTACATAAATACCCGATTCTCCCAAATGATTAAAATCCGTGCATTGTGCTTTTATTGTCCCGTTCTCATCAACCACAATTTCAACTCCGCTACCCGCATTCCCGCTGCATTGTAACCTGTTCTCAGGTGTGCCCTCTAAAACAAGTGTTCCTCCGGTCACATTTACACTGTTGTTGAAGGTTGTATTATGTCCTGGTTGGAAAATACCTCCCATTATATCCAAATGGTTACACGTTAAGGGATCCAGTGTTTCAACTTCCACATTTGTTTCTTTATCCACTACAAGGTTATCCAGCGGATTGTTTCCCGTTTTTAATGTTGAAGGTTGATCACCACCCAGCAAAAGATTACCCGGGTTGTGTAAAGTACCTCCTGAGAGATCAACATCTTTGTTTGCGGTAATATTTTTCCCTTGTGCATTCAGATTACCCTGAATCAATTTAAGATGATTAACCAAAAGCTGATCAAGCAAAATAACCTCAACTCCGGCAGATTTTTCGACTATGACGTAGTTATAAACATCAGCACCGGGTATAAAAGCAGCACCTTCGCTGCCGGAAAAAGTGATTTTATCAGCTGAAAATGTTCCTCCCGAAAGATCGGTATTGCCAGAAAAATCAAATTCACTTCCCGGTGCGGTTACCTGACCTCTTTCAAGGGTAAAGGCCTTGATTTTATATTTTTTACCACCGGGAGTAATTTCAATACCAAATCCTGGCTCTTTGTCAACAGCTACATTATCATGCCGTTGCTCTCCCGGAGTTATCTGCGAATTTTCCCCTCCGGCAAAAATGACCTTGTCGGCAATTACCTCTCCTTCTCCTGAAAAGTCCGCATTTCCTGATATTTCAAGCTCGCTGCCAAAGGTCTTTAAGTTACCACGCTCGATGGTTAAGCCTTTAACTTTGTATTTAGGGCCTGCTATGGTAAACTCAACCTCAACTGTCGGAATATTTTTCTTCACGCGCAGTTCATTTACGATATAATTATTTCCTGTGAAATTTACCAGAGAATTGCCGTCGCCGGTAAATACCAACTTGTTCAAATCCAGCAAACCGTTGAGGTAATTAAGATTTCCGACTATGTTAAGAGTACCGCCGGATTGCACAAAGCTGCTTCCGTCGGATGTCAGATGATGAAAAGTAGTTATGCCTCCAGACTGATTAAACCCGCCAGAATTCTGAAAGTCATCATACCAATTACTATACCCTCCTGTAACATACCAATCTCCGGGATTATATACTGAGCCTTCGAATTGGGACAAACCCGATGTTTGTTCAAAAGTACCGGCATTAGAGTATGTAGTATAATTGGAATTGCCTGCTTCAACAATCCATTCGCCCTGGTTATTAACATAGCCATAGGAAGAAAATGTATACGTAGCGCCCATCATTTTCCAATCCCCTGTATTATGCACATTTCCGTATGTTGCTGTTGCGCCACCAATTAACCAGCTACCGGAATTATGAATATCCGCCAGGGCATCTAGAACTCCTTGATGAATGGCAACTTCACCTATGTTTTCAATACCCTGATAAAAAACTGATTCACCTCCTAACTGTTCTATGGCGCCTGAATTTGAGACATCTCCATAGGTTTCGAGTTTTCCCGATTGTATCGTCAAACTGCTTTGATTATCCACATTATGACATGTGGCATTTCCGTTTATCTCCGGATTATAAATTGTGGCCAAAGGAATAGTAATGTTATCATTTTTAGTGGGAACACCAGGTGGAATCCAGTTATTCGGATCAAACCAATTTCTGTTCGATCCGTTCCAGGTATAGTCAACGGGGGGAACAGCCCCTCCCATTTGCACGGCACCTGGCGTAGTGTTCGGTTGGCTGCGCGGTTGGTCATAAATATCCAGGGGGACTAACGGTAATGTTGGCACAATCTCGGCAATGTTACTATTTCCAGGTAAAGGATTGGAAATATCATCGAATAAGGGGTCATAGACAGTTGAACTTCCATCCTGCCCGGAAGCGATCTGCCAGTCGTTAAGTGTATTGCAGGCTGAAGTGCCAAAGGTACCAAACTGGCCGGAAAAATGGAAGTTATTGTAATCACTTGCAACCACGCTGTTGTTCGCAGCAGTTTCGTTAACGACAAAACATGGAATGGCAGACTGATTGCTCACCAAATTGTTTAGTAGCTGAACTCCTCCGGGTGAACAGAATGTTGCGCTCCAGCATTCGATGTTTATAGCTGAAGTCCCCCAGCTTTCGGGATATCCGGATTTCATCGGCCCCGCCGTTATCCGTATGGTATTATGAAATGCCTTTTGCTGGTCACTGTCCATTATACCGATGCCTTCCATGATAGGCGATCCAGGGATAACTACGTAATTGTTGGCTGTCAGTCCGGGATTTTCCTGACTTGAGGCACAATACCATAACAAAACTCCAAAATTTACTTCAGATGAACTTAAAAAAATCTCGTTTTGCGTTACCTCCAACTCATTGGTGCAGGCCTCCAGCATCACACCGGTAGCAGGGGTTGTAATGTTATCTCTGCTCTGTAACATGTTTTTGTTGACCACCGGTGCGTCCTGATAATACAGATGAATGCCTTCGTAAGCAAATCCTGTAATGGTATTGCCCGAAACATCTGCACCGGTTCCCGTCAGAGGGCTGTTATACTGGCCCGACAGTCTCACCGCATTACTTCCTCCGGTTATGATATTATTTTGAACTGAGCCGTAATTAAAAGCATAATCGGGACTCTCTTCAACTAAAACAACACTGTAGGCAAACCTTTGGCTCCAGTTGAGCGAGCCTGTAATGTCCCTGCCATTGATGGTGTTTCCTGTAATCTGAACGTAGTCGCAAACCCCGTTGAAATAAAACACTCTGCCAAATTCTGAGGTTCCTGTATTTTGAACAGTCATGTTCTGAAAAGAAATATTATCGGTCCCGCTAAGTTGAACTACATAATTCTGTGCAGAGGTGATTGG
>RZYY01000256.1 GCA_009930115.1 Sphingobacteriia bacterium
CCTGATTTTCAGCGCTTTTTATCATTGATCCGGGAGTTAGCGAAAAAAAACAGTTGCGCATGAAGTACTAACCACTGGTTAAATCTCTAATTCTGGTTTACCTCCTTCCCGTAATACTTTTTGTGTTTTACACTGACTAAAATTTCTAAGCTTCCGCGAAAAGCCAAAACAGTTCCTCTCCCTATTTTAATGATTTCAATTCTTAAAACCTGGTATTACGAATAATATCGGGATTGGCTGCGAATTTCATTGACTGAGAATTGGAAAGAACAAATTTGTGTTTTAACAGGAATAACCAATGATTTCCCTCTACCAGAATACCCGAAAATTCAGTTTTTCAACAGCTAACACCTGATGACCTGTTTCAATGCACAAATTTTTTCGAAAAACAACGTTCGGTTGACTTGCCGGCTTGTTAAGGCCACTGATTCCAATTGAATGTCTTATCCATTTATTATATAAAAATTTACCATTGGATAACTGCACAAGGATTTTTTTTACTTTTGAAACAATTTTCTGTAAAAATGAGATACTAAATAACTGTTGGTTAATTTTTGACATGAAAAATTTACTCATCCTGACCTGTTGTTTGTCATTAGCTTTAAACATATACTCACAATCTCTTGAAGAGATCAAATGCGATACCCAAACCTACCTTTGGGGCGAAGGAACCGGAACCACGATTAACCGCGCCGATCAGGAAGCGCTCTCCATGCTGATCAGCCAGATCAGCGTGTTTGTGGAAAGCCAGACCGAAGGTTCGGCAACCGAAGTACAACAAGGTGATATTTTTAATTTCAAAGAGTCATTCAAAGCAAGTGTGAGCACCTATTCCAATGCCACCCTGGACAATGCTGAGCAGATTGTTTTGAGCGATGAACCCAACGCCCGTGTTTTCCGCTACATCAAAAGGGCTGAAATTGACCGCATTTTTGCCCAACGCGAAAACAAAATCAAAGAATTTACCCGGTATGGCGAAGAAGCATGCAAAGAATTTAAAGTAGCGGATGCCCTGCGCTATTATTACTGGGCCCTAACCCTTATCCGCTCCCACCCAAAAGGCAGCAGCATTACCTATCATAACCTGAAGGGAGAAGAAGTCTTGCTTGCTACCTGGCTGCATCAGCGGATCAACGACGTTTTTTCCGACGTTCAGATCATCCTGGATGAGCAGCGTAAAATGGACAACTATTATCAGTATCTTTTAAATATCACCTACAAAGGCCAACCGGCGGTTAGTTTTGATTACTCCTACTGGACGGGGCGCAACTATGCAGGACCCGTCAGTGCGCATCAAGGGCTGGCTGCGGCAGAGATCATGGGAGAAACGGAACTGGAACAACTTGAGATCAAAGCAGAGTATATTTTTCAGGGCGAGGCTGCCATTGACAACGAGTTGCGCGATGTGATGCAGCGTATTGAACCAATCCCTTTCCGCAAAAATCATTACAAAATACAAGTCAGGGAATTACCGGCAGTTACACCGGAAGAAAAACACCAAAACAAAACAAAAGCAATCACCGCTTTCCCTTCTATTGAGCAAGTGGAAGACATTAGCAGGTTTGCTGAAGCAACTGAAAAACTCATCGCCGCTGTCCGCAACAAAGAATACGAATCCGTTAAAAGGATTTTTACCCCTGAGGGATACGAAATTTTTACCCGTTTAATGGCCTACGGCAATGCCATCATCATCGGCGAGCCTGAACTTTGCTACATGCAATCGGGCGACAATGTGGTAGCGCGAACCATTCCCATGCAATTCCGGTTTTCCAACAACAACCGCCAGTTTGTGGAAGAGGTTGTGGTTCACTTTAACGGGGAAAAGCTAATTGACAACCTCACTTTTGGACTCGACCAGACCGCCATTGATGATGTACTTGGAAAAGGTGTGTGGCCCGTGGAAGCAAGATGGGTATTGATCAATTTCCTCGAAAATTACAAAACCGCCTTTGCCCTCAAGCGACTCGATTATATCGAAAATATTTTTGCCGATGATGCGCTCATCATAGTGGGAAGAGTGGTTAAACGTGCTCCTGACCGCGAAAATCCTTACCTTAACAACGAACTGGTGCGATACAACCGATACTCGAAAAACCAGTACATACGCAACCTGCAGCATGCTTTCAACAGCAACGAATTTATCAACATCCGTTTTGAGGACAATATCATCAGCAAGGCGGGTAAAGGCGGCGAGGTGTATGGCATTCAGATCAGACAGGATTACTTTTCGACCAACTATGGCGACACGGGATACCTCTTTCTGATGGTGGATGTGAACGAGCCCGATACACCGGTGATCCACGTGCGCACCTGGCAACCGCACAAAAATCCGGATGGCAGCATTTACGGGTTGGGGGATTTTTAAACAAAACCTGTCAGGGTTGAAAAGAAAAACATAACAAAAAACCATAAGCATGAAGCAAAAACTTACATTTCTTTTTTTCATTCTGATTCTGGGTATAACCCTCTCCGCCCAGCACATCAACGTGGAGTCATTTCGCATGGTCGAAAACGACATGGATGCCCGGGTAAACCATCCCAAACGCGACCAGAACGGGGAGGTGGCTGCAGTGATAAAGGTGATCACTACTGAAACCGGATTTAGCTGGGAAGCCGGAATGCTCGGCATTGTGGACACCGAACAAAAAGTGGCTGAAATCTGGGTATATGTTCCGCCCGGATCGCAGCGGATCACCATTAAACACCCGAAACTTGGCCAGTTGCGCAATTATGCCTACCCCAT
>RZYY01000009.1 GCA_009930115.1 Sphingobacteriia bacterium
CTATTGTAATGAATCTTGACGATCTGCTTTGCATCGGAGTGAATAGTCCTATTCTGCTTTCATCTACCATAGGTCGCAATAAAAGATTAATCCCCGGTGAAGTAATTTCTACTTTAATAGAGGGAACAGAAGAATTTCTGGAAAAAATGCGCACTTTTGGAGTACAGATTTTCAGCACGGGTGGCGAAACTGCTGATGTTGGCGACCTTGTGAGAACTATTATTGTAGATTCAACTGTTTTTACCCGGATGCGGCGAAACGAAGTTATTGATAATGGAAATATCCGTGAGGGTGATATCATTGTCGGCCTCGCCAGTTTCGGACGTGCTGTTTATGAAGATGAATACAACAGCGGTATTGGAAGCAACGGGTTAACTTCTGCCCGACACGATGTATTTGGTAAACCTGTAGCAGAAAAATATCCGGAAACTTTCGATCCCGAAATTCCTAAAAATCTTTCCTATACCGGCACCTTCAACCTGACCGACAATTCTGGAGTAGAAGGTAAGAATATGGGAAAACTTGTACTTTCCCCCACTCGCACATATGCTCCTGTTGTACATGAAATCTTTAAATCGCTCAAACCCAAAATTCATGGGATGATTCATTGCAGCGGCGGCGGTCAGACCAAAATACTTCATTTCGTAGATAATATCCATGTGGTTAAAGACAACTGCTTCACCCCTCCCCCTTTGTTTCAAATCATCAAAAAACTGTCAGGCAGTACCTGGCAGGAAATGTACCGCGTATTCAACATGGGACATCGCATGGAATTTTACACAGATGAAAAGACATCGAGACAATTAATCGAAATTTCAAAATCATTTGGGATTGATGCACAAATAATTGGATACTGCAGGCCTGCTTCCAAAAAGAAGCTGACCATCACAACAAATTATGGCACTTTTGAATACGATGACTAAGCCTGACTTTTTATTAAAATAAAGGAATTATCCGCAAAGCAGAATCAAAATTTACAATTCTTATTGTAGAAAAGGATAATTCATTGTAACTTTGCAACATCACCAAAAACAAATGTCATGAAAAAGATTCTGGTTCCAGTTGATTTTTCCAATCATACCAAGACCGTGTGCAATTTCGCCCTCGGAATTGCTAAAAAAACCGGAGGTGAAATCAGGCTGTTTCATGCTTACTTCGACTATGTAATGACATCAGGAAGCAGTTTCCCCTATTCGATAGATGTCAACGAATTGTTCAATCAGGAAATGATGGTTAAAGTACGTGATGATGCCAAAAATGAAATGCAAAGTCTTGAAAATGATCTTATTGATCAGCTGAAAAAAGAAAGTATCACCAATATTCAGATTGTACATACGCTAACAGGAGGCATTCCCGAGGAGGAAATCATCAATATTTCGGAAACTTACAGCCCTGACATAATTGTCATGGGGACTTATGGAAAAGGAGAAAAAGACATACTTACGGGGAAAATCTCATCGAAGGTTGTTCAGCATGCAAACTGCCGGATATTAACCGTGCCACGTTCAGCAATTTATCACGGATTTGACAACATGCTCTATCTTACCGACTTTAATGACGAAGGAGTTTATGACCTGCAACGACTTATTGACCTGCTCGTTAATTACAATCCAATCATCCATTGTGTACATATTAATTTTGAGAATGATAATGGCGCAGACCAGGAAAAAATGGATGTCCTGATGTCGCACTTCAGAGAAAAAACCATGGAAGGACGATTAATCTTCAAAATAATTGAAGATGAAGATTTCCTTGATGGCATCAACAATTACATTGCCGAAAACAAAATAGATATCATTGCTTTGGTCAATCATCACAAAAGCTTTTTCAAACGGCTGTTTACTAAAAATCATACCCACGAATTGCTAACACACAGCGATTTGCCATTATACATTTTCCCCGGAGTTGAATAAATCCAGAGAAAATATTTCTAGAAAATTTTTTACATTGAAAACACTTCAGCAAGCCGCACTTGGAAAGTTTTTTTTAAAGTTTTTCTCACTTTAAAAACAGGCAGAAATCACTTTCTTACATTTTCTGACCTGAGTGGAAGCCTGATGATATCAAAACTCACTATTAACAATTGTTTCTGATTGATTATCAGGACACCTACAAGAAGTTTCACATAAATTAAACGCAGACTAATACAATTCATTCATGGAACAGCAAACATCAGGTTATCTTTTGTTATTAAACACAAAACCAACTTAATGTCAACCACTTATGATCAAATCAATTGTACCTTCAAACATTTGAATCACAATTAATCAGAATTGTTCTAATTTACTCAATTTTAAGTCAAAATCCATCAAAACATACTATTTTTGCTGAAAATTTTCTTATTCATTTATAACAAATAAATTTTTTTTGGTATGAAAAAACATAATTTTTATGCCGGGCCTTCAGTTCTCCCGCAATTCACTCTGGACGAAACAGGTAAAGCAATAAAAGATTTTGCTGGTACAGGCCTTTCAATTTTGGAAATTTCGCACCGCAGTAAGCAATTTGTAGCTGTAGTTGATGAAGCTACAGCCCTTTTTAAAGAGCTGCTCAACATTCCCGAGGGATATTCTGTTATTTTCCTTGGTGGTGGTGCCAGTCTCCAGTTTTGTATGGTTCCTTACAACCTGATGAACAAAAAAGCAGCCTATCTTAATTCAGGTGAATGGGCTTCAAAAGCCATTAAAGAAGCAAAATTTTTTGGTGAAGTAGTTGAAGTAGCATCTTCAAAAGATAAAAATTTCAGTTATTACCCGAAAGACTATGTAGTTCCCGATGATGTTGACTATTTCCACATTACTACCAACAATACTATTTATGGGACGCAGTTACGCAAAGACATTGATGTGAAAGTGCCTCTGGTAGCCGATATGTCGTCAGATATTTTCTGCCGTCCCGTTGACATTTCAAAATACGCCCTAATTTACGGTGGTGCACAAAAAAATCTTGCTCCGGCAGGCGTTACTTTCGTGATTATTAAAAACGATATTCTGGGTAAATTTGACCGTAAGATACCTACAATGCTCAATTATAAAACTCACATTGATAAAGAGTCCATGTTTAATACTCCACCCGTTGTGGTGGTATTTTCAGCATTGCAAACCCTGAAATGGCTCAAACAACAGGGAGGTGTGGCAGCAATGGAAAAAATCAACAAGCAAAAAGCTGAACTGCTTTACAACGAAATTGACCGCAATCCATTCTTCAAAGGAACTGTAAACAAAGAAGACCGGTCATGGATGAATATTTGTTTTGTGATGAACAACGGGTATGAAGCACATGAGCAGGAGTTCCTTGATTTTGCCTCAGCCCGCGGGATGATTGGAATAAAAGGCCATCGTTCAGTAGGAGGATTCAGGGCTTCCACATACAATGCACTGCCAGTTGAAAGTGTTCAGGCACTTGTTGATACCATGAAAGAATTTGAAAAATTAAAAGCCTAAAACAAAGGATATGAAAAAAGTATTAGTTGCTACCGAAAAACCTTTTGCTTCAAAAGCAGTTAAGGCGATCAGAGAAATTATTGAAAATGCCGGTTATCAGCTTGTGTTACTTGAAAAATACACCACCAGGGATGAACTGCTTGCAGCCGTAACCGATGTGCATGCCATAATTATTCGCAGTGATATTGCCGATAAAGCTGTTATTGAACATGCAAAAAACCTGAAAATTATTGTCAGAGCAGGTGCAGGTTACGACAACATCGATCTGGCTGCAGCCAGTGAACATGGAATTGTAGCCATGAATACACCCGGACAGAACTCCAATGCAGTTGCTGAACTGGCCATTGGAATGATGATTTACATGGCAAGAAACAAATTTGATGGGAAAGCAGGCACAGAACTGCGTGAAAAAACATTTGGCATTCATGCTTTCGGAAATGTTGGAAAAATTGTTGGAACAATTGCCAAAGGTATGGGAATGGATGTTTATGCATACGATCCTTTTGTCAGTAAGGAATACATAACCAGTGCCGGCGTGAAAGTAATCGAAAATGAGCAAGAGCTCTACAAAAATTGCCAGTATGTTTCATTAAACATTCCAGCAACACCCCAAACAAAGAAGCATATTGGTTTTGATCTTCTTTCGAAAATGCCTGAAAATGCTGTTTTGGTAAATACTGCCCGCAAGGAAGTAATTGACGAAGAAGGTTTACTGAAGATGTTCGAAACCCGTTCTGATTTCAAATACATTTCAGATATCGCTCCTGATTGCCAGGCTGAAATTGAATCAAAATATCCCGGCAGATTTTTCTTTACGCCAAAGAAAATGGGAGCCCAGACAGCCGAAGCAAACATAAATGCAGGCATAGCAGCAGCAAAACAAATTGTTAATTTCTTTGAAAAAGGAGACACAACTTTTCAGGTTAATAAATAATCAAAGAATTAGTATTACTTTTGCGTCCACAAAATCAGACCTGACCCTTACATGTCAGGTCTGATTTTTTAACTTATTAATAATTTTCCCCTAAATGAATTTTTATGGAAAACTTGAACGACAACAACCAGACTTTTTTCAGGTTTGAGGACCTTCGCGTGTATCATAAAGCACTTAACTATGTTGAATGGGTGCACATGAACACAGCACTTTTTCCCGAACATGAGATGCAAAACCTCACAGCTAAATTCGTGAATGCAGCTCAAGCGATTGCATTGCAAATTGCCGAAGGTTCATCCCGAAATAAAACACAATTTGTTTATTACCTAAAAATGGCAAAAAGCTCAATTCGCGAATGTGTTGTTTATACAGCAATTGCCAAAGGATTAAACTATATCACAGAAGAGCACTTCGAAGAATCGCGCAACCATCTTATGGAATTGACAAAAATGATCGGTGCCTTGATTGGCTCATTGCAGCGATCAAACAATTTTGACGAAGACTAATTATTAACCAAATTCAAATTTTTTTTAAAGATATGGCTAAACTCAAAGCTTTTAAAGGATTAAGACCCCCGGTAAATCTTGCTTCGCAGGTGGCATCACGCCCCTACGATGTTTTGAATTCACAAGAAGCCAAAGAAGAAGCAGCCGGAAATCCCTACTCACTTTTGCACATTATCAAACCAGAAATTGATCTTCCTGAAGATGTTGACCATTATGCGCAGGATGTTTACGACAAAGCACGCGATAATTTCAAAATGTTCCGCGAAAAAGGATGGCTTATTCCTGATAAAGAAGAATATCTCTATATCTACGCCCAGACCATGAACGGAAAAACCCAGTACGGTCTGGTTGGATGTGCCGCAGTTGAAGATTATATGAACAATGTGATCAAAAAACACGAACTCACCCGTAAAGTAAAAGAAGAAGACAGGATGAAACATGTACGCATTACAAACGCAAACATGGAACCGGTTTTTTTCAGTTATCCTGCAGTTCCTGAAATTGATGCCATTGTTGCCAATTGGGTGAAAAACCACAAACCTGAAAACGATTTTACTGCTGCGGATGGTTTCGGTCATCACTTCTGGGTTATTGACGACAAAAAAACAATTGAAAATCTGATCGAACACTTTGAAAAAATTCCTTCGACTTATGTTGCCGACGGACATCACCGGACTGCAGCAGCTGCTTTGGTTGGCAACGAAAAAAAACTGAACAATCCAAACCACAAAGGAAACGAAGAATACAACTATTTCCTCGCTGTTCATTTCCCGGATAACCAATTAACCATAATTGACTATAACCGCGTGGTTACTGACCTTAATGGAATGACTGCCGCATCGTTCATTGAAAAACTCACTGAAAGTTTTATCGTTGCAGAAAAAGGAAAAACAATCTATAAACCTGATCGCCTGCACAATTTTGGAATGTACCTTGAAGGCAAATGGTACTCCCTCACTGCAAAACCAGGAACTTTTAATGACCACGATCCCATCGGGGTGCTTGATGTAACAATACTATCCAGTCTTGTGCTCGACAAATTACTCAACATCAAAGATCTTCGGACTTCCGAACGGGTTGATTTTGTTGGAGGTATCCGGGGACTTGGAGAGTTGGAGCGCAGGGTTAACTCCGGTGAAATGAAGGCTGCATTTGCCCTTTATCCGGTTTCGATGAAACAACTGATTGATATAGCCGACACTGGCAACATTATGCCTCCAAAAACAACATGGTTTGAACCTAAACTCCGCAGCGGCCTGGTCGTGCATTTACTCGAAAAAATATAAACCCTGAGAAATTTTCTCATCTCTACGGAGAATTGTAACTTACTTCCGAAAGCGCACAAATTATGGACACAAAATCTATTGTTTTAAAAACCCTGAAAGATTCTGCTGAACCGCTTAAGGGAGGTAATATTGCCGAAAAATCAGGAATAGAAAAAAAAGAAGTGGATAAACTTTTAAAAGTTTTAATCAAAGAGAATTTGATTCACTCACCCAAACGATGCTATTATTCAGCTAAATGATCTGCCATCTGAAAATTTCAAATTAAAGTAAGCAATGCTGGTTTATTTCTACAATCAGGATTTCAAACAATCGCAAATTAACTAAATGGCAAGCTTTGGAAAATGGATTGGTGGTGGACTTGGTTGGGCTTTGGGAGGTCCGATAGGTGCAATCTTGGGATTTATTTTCGGCTCGATGTTCGACGGGATGCAATCAGCAGAATTTGCATACCAACCAACACAGGAAGATGAAAACAGAAAACGCCGGTACAAACAAACCCGTACCGGCGATTTCACTGTAAGCCTGCTCATCCTGTCAGCTGCTGTTATGAATGCTGATAAGCGGATTCTGAAATCAGAATTACATTATGTCCGCGCGTTTCTAATCCAGCAATTCGGTGACGAAATTGCTGCCCAGCAATTGCTAATGCTGCGCGAACTTCTGAAACAAAATTACAACCTTTATGAAGTTGCCAATCAGATAGGGCAATTCATGGATTACTCCTCCAAACTTCAATTACTGCACTATTTGTTTGGAATTGCCCAGTCCGACGGACAAATCAATAATACAGAAATAGCGGTAATCGAACAGATTGCTTCGCTTATTAACATCAGTACAGTCGATTTTACTTCCGTGAAAGCAATGTTCGTCAAGGACAATCACACCAATTATAAAATACTTGAAATAACCCCTGAGGCCAACGATGAAGAAGTGAAAAAAGCTTACCGAAAGATGGCGCTTAAATACCATCCCGACAGGGTTAGTCATCTTGGACCGGATGTTCAAAAAGCTGCTAAAGAAAAATTTCAGGAGCTCAATGCAGCATATAATGCTATTAAATCAGAAAGAGGGTTTTCATAAGAGCCAACAAATCAATTGCTCTATTTAATTTTCCACTGAAAAACCCATTCCATGGAATTATTCTAATCAATAGCAAGCCTTTCCATAATCATAAACTACCTGGTTTCCCTGCCTCTTCACTGATTTGATTTCTTATCCGAAAGGAGGTCTGAAGACTCTTTCCAATTTTTGCCAAAAAAAACAGCAGAACAAGGAAAAAAATGATACTGGCACCTGAAGGAATATCAAAATAATAGGAAAGAAAAAGCCCTGAAAAACTGCCAATCAAACCGATAACAATAGCAAGCAGGATTATTCTTTCAAATTTTTTAGTAAAAATATTGGCTATGGTTTGAGGAATGGTCAACAGGGAAATCACCAGAATAATCCCGACAACACGAATGTTCAGAACAATGGTCAGTGCTACAAGCGTTATCATCATATAATTGACAAATTTGACAGGAAGTCTTGCAGCACGGGCATATTGTTCATCAAAAGCAACGAAGAGAATAGTTTTGTACATATACAAAAAAACAACAATAATAATCACCGAAAGCACAACCAGCAAAAAGAGGTTAAGTCGGGTTACAGTGAGAATATTACCGAATAAAAAACTCATCAGATTTGCAGAATAACCGGGAGTGAGAAAAACAAAAATAATTCCTACCGCCATTCCAAAAGACCAAAGCATAGCAATGACAGAATCCTCCCTGACATTGGTTTTTCTGGTCATAAACTCGATACCAAGTGCCGAAAGGACACTAAAGATCATGGCACCTAAGATTGGATTAAACCCAAAATAATATCCAATACCAATTCCACCAAACGAAGCATGTGTAATCCCTCCACTAATGAAGACGATGCGTTTGGACACTATGTAAGTACCTACAATCCCACAAGCGATACTGGAAAGCACTGCTGCCAGTGACGCATTAATAAAAAACTGATAATTGAAAAGCTGTAAAAAATTTTCCATTCTCTGTTAATTATGTTTTTTTAAGACAGTATGAGGAATATCACCATGGGCAATAATTTGTATCGGGCAGTTATATTCAGCCAGTTGTTCCTGACTGATAGTATTGGATTCATGGTAGTGCAATTCGCGATTGACACAGGCGATGGTTTTGACATAGTAAGTAATGGTTCCGACATCATGCGATACCATCATAACAGCCATTTGTTGATTCAGTTCGTTGAGTTTGTTGTAAAGATCATTTTCAAATTTGTTGTCCACAAAAGAGTTGGGTTCATCAAGAATAAGCAACCTGGGTCTGGCTACAATAGCCCTGCATAGAAAGACCCGTTGCATTTGTCCTCCTGAAAGCTCTCCGATATTTTTCTTCGCCAGGTGACCAATACCCATTTCAGCCAGAATTTCTTGAGCCTTTTCAACCTGCTCTTTGTTAAAATGATTGACCAACTTATGATGTTTTGCCAGCCCGGACAAAACTACATTGAGCACACTGATTGGAAATACCCGGTCAGTATTGCTTATTTGTGGCAGATATCCGATCAGTCGCTGATTGTTATCCGAAAAATTATTATGGTGATAGATAATTTTCCCAGACAGTGGTTTGATCAAACCTATAATAATTTTCACCAGAGTGGTTTTCCCACCTCCATTTGGTCCGATCACGCCAATAAAATCTCCATCATTGATGGTCAGATTTACATGATGAAGAATAATCTCATCATCATACCCGGCATTAACAGATTGCAGCTCAATAATTTTTCCCATTGCTTACTTACTTATTTGAAGATTGTATCAGATTGGCAATCTTGAGCAAATTCTCATCCCAATTCTCAGCCAGCGGATCAATCTGGACAACTTCTCCGTTGATCTCTTCGGCTACAATTCTGGCATTTTCTTTATCAAATTCCTTTTGAATAAATACCACCTTTGCAGCATCCTCACGAGCAAGGTCTATCATATTTTTTAGCTGAAAGGGGGTTGGTTCTTTGCCTTCCTGCTCAATCGAAATTTGTTGTAAGCCATAATCTCTGGCAAAATATCCCAATGCAGGATGATAAATTATAAATTTTCGATTTTTCATGCCTGTAAACATCTTCTCGAGTTTCTGGTCGAGTAGATTTAACTCTTTGCTGAAATTATCATAATTCATTAGAAATGTGTCTTTGTGATCCGGGAAATACTCAGTTAGTGTTTTAGTAATGTTGGCAGCAATTATCATCCCATTCCGCACCGATAACCAGGTGTGAGGATCAACCCCTTTGCTTTCGTATTGATACCCTTCATGATCATGGTCATCTCCGGAAATTAGTTCGATTCCAGCAGTCATTTGCACCAGATTAATGTCCGGATAATTGTTTTTGATAACTGGCAGAAAATGATTTTCAAAAGTAAGTTGCCCATTATAAAAATAAACAGATGTTTTCTCGATATTCTGCATTTGTCGGGGCGATGGATCATAAGCATGGTGGTTAGCACCCGGAGGTATAAGCACTTCAACGTGAACCAGATCACCACCAATTTTTTCAACAAAATATTTGTTGGGTAAAATGCTTACTAAAATCTGAATTTTCTCATTTACGGGTTTTTGTTTTCGGGAGCAAGCGCTCAAAGAGAACAACATTAAACTAAGAAAAAGCAGAGTAAAGGCTGAAATTCCATGTTTTAACCGATCGCTGGTTTTTAATTTTTCTTTCATTTTATATTTCTTTTTAAGGTCAATTTTTTTCAATAAGATAAGCGGCACGGGATCAAACCCTGATGTACCCCAGGGATGACATCTCAAAATCCGGTTCATCGCAAGTTTACCTCCGATAACAGGTCCATGCAGCTTTATGGCTGTTGTGGTGTATTCCGAACAAGTAGGGATATGCCGGCATGATGCAGGGGTCAGCGGCGAAATCATCGTTTGATAAATCCTTACAGGGAAAATAAGAAGATTTGTTCCAAGTTTTCTTATTACTTTTTTCATTTTACACTAAAGGTTACTATTTGCCATCGAATTCCACAAAGTTTCGCTCGGTCTCGTAAAGCACGATGGACAATTCGAATTTTGGATCAATTTTCTTCCTCAAAATATTCCAGATTCGGATGGCAATGTTTTCTGCACTGGGGTTCAGGTCAGCAAAATCATCAACATCAAGATAAAGATTTTTATGATCATAACGATCTTCAATATTTTCCTTTACAAGATCTTTCAACACCTTCATGTCCATCACATATCCTGTTTCAGGATCAACATCTCCTTTTACTTTCACGATGAGATTGTAATTATGTCCATGATAGTTCGGATTGTTGCATGAACCAAATACTTTTTCATTTTTATCATCATCCCAGTTGGGGTTATGCAAACGGTGGGTAGCATTGAAATGCGTCTGACGACAAGCTGTAACTTTCATAATTGTTTGTTTATTAATGATTTAATAATTGATTACCCGACAATTTTGCTTTTTTACTGCATGCATTGCAAAGACCAAAAATCACATAATTGGTTTCGAGTTTCACAAAACCCTCAGGCAGTTCAACAGGTATAACCGGATAATTGTGCAAACACTTAACCACATTGCATCTCACACATTTAAAATGAATGTGCTCGATTTCATTTTCACCTGTACCATTATTACGTTCCGGCAGCACATATTTTGATTCGTGATTATCCACAAAAATCTGATGCACAATTCCCTTTTCAACAAAGGCTTTAAGGTTTCGGTATAAAGTCACCCTGTCACATTCGGTATTTAATTGAAAGCTAAGCTCAGCAGGCGATAATGCCACCTCACTTTTAAGCATCAGATTGAGCAATTCAAGTCTGATGCGGGTAATGCTCAGGTTGTGCTCTTTTAGCAGTTTGGCCGGCAATATATCTGATTTTTGCAACACGGTTGCAAAAATACACATTATTTTGATAACAAAAAATATCTGAAAAAAATTTTTGATGTTTTCAGCAGAATCAGCTTTTTTAACAAAATGAAGAATCAGGCAGATTTTATCTTGCACAAATGCCTTTAAATGAGCATCGCCTGCAAAGCTCGGTATTGGTCGTCTGGATAAAAGGTGTCTGCCGGTCAAATATTTCGGTTAAAATTTTCTTTAAAAAATCTTCAAAATCTTCTAATAACTGATGATCCGTCAAGACTCCTCCGTTCTCATTTTCTGATGATTTTAAGGTAAAATTCATCAATCCTTCACCTGGTCTTCGCAGACTAAAAATTCCACTTGTAAAATTCAAGCGGTTTTCAGGGTGGTTTTTCTGATACAACCATGCATAAATCATTACCTGGAAAGCTTTACCGTTCTTATCAGATCCAATGAAATTATCCCACGAGCTAAACTTAAGTTCAGCAGGCTTTACATCACCTGTTTTGTAATCGATAATGCGAATTACTCCATCCAATTGATCTACACGGTCGATAAATCCCTTGATTTTGATTTCGGTTTTTTCGTTGTTCAGAAGTGTTACAAATGATTCGTAACGTTTTTCAAGGTTCAGCAAAGTAACAAATTTGTTTTCAGCTGAGCGTTTACGAATCTGGTCTTTCTCTACAGAAAGAAATGATCGTACAAAATTTGTAATGACCTCAGTTTTTAACTTATTCCACCCAAATGAAATATCACCATCGGGATATTTTTCATTAATAGCTGCAATGATTGCCTGGCTGGCATTGAGCTGCATTTTTGCAAGGTGTTCATCCCGAAGAATCTGATTCAAATAAGGGTTGTACAAAATTTCCAGTGCTTTATGAACAATATTACCGATAGTGACGTATTCCATAGTTTCCTCCACCTCATCAGCTTCAGCAATCCCGGCAATTTCCTGAAAATAAAAACTAAGCGGACAAGATCGGTAGTTGTTGATGGATGAGGGGGAAAAACCTGACTTCCCTTTATCCATCAATTTTTTGTACACATCTTCCGTTTTTGGAACCACTATAGATTCTGGCAGACAAATATGCTGAACTGGCAAGCTGGCTATGGTTTGCCGTATTTGATGCAATGGCTGATACCGGGGTAATTCAATCAATAGCTGCTGAATAAAACGGCTTGGCTCTCCTCCGCCCAGTTCATCCGGTTCGGTATTATATACCAGATGCACTTCACGTGCATTCTGCAACAAATGATAAAAATGATAAGCAAACACGGCGTTTTTTTCCTGATAAACAGGAATTCCAAAATCCTGCTTAATGTCAGGCGGAATAAATGAATGAGCGGTATGACCTGAAGGCAAAATCCCTTCGTTTGCCGACAAAAGGATCACCCGATCAAAATCGAGTGTCCTGGTTTCGAGCAATCCCATAATTTGTAGTCCAGCCAAAGGTTCTCCCTCAAATGGAATTCGGGTATTTTGTGCCAGATGATCCAAAAGCTTTCTAAGTGTTTTTATGTGCTCTATGGATGAATATTTTTCCAGAAACCCTTTCAGTCGTAAAATGATTTTGGAAAAATAAAACAGAAATTCAAGCTCTGTTTTGTTAGCATCATTACCCCCAAAATTTTCATCAGAAAACATCCTCCGGAAATGTTGAATTAAAAAGATCATGTTTTCCAGTACCTGATTTGGTTTGGGATTAACTGAATAAAAAATTTTGTCCCAAACAACTTTTTGGGTTTCCGAAAAATCAGTTATCAATTTTTTTAGTTGTTCTGGCTGATAAAACACGATATTTCCCTTCCTGATCTTTCCCAAAAGCTCCCTGATTTCAGCAGAACGCTGCATGTAAGGATGCTGGAGCAATTTCACTATATCAGTGTAATAAAACCCACCAGATTGCTTGCTTGTCACCGCCAAAAATCTTTCAACATTCTCGTAAAGTCTCAAAATTTGGCTGAAAAACTGGAAAGCAGAGGTATATTTCAGAGGTAAACCCATGGTAACATTAAATGTCGGAAGGTTGCTATCCAATGAGTCGAGTACCTGAAATAGCAATTTTTCATCAGCAAGTACCAGTGCAGTTTTGCTAAGCAATTCCCGGGCTGTGGAGTTCTTTGCCCATTTTTGAATAATGCTTGCAGCATATCGTGCTTGACCCAGATTCTTTGGTGTTCCGCAAACAATGATCTCTTTGATGATTTCCTTAAATCCAGAATTGACCCTGACAGAAGTATTCTGTCCAAATTTTTCGATTTGCCTGCGAAGAAATATTCCAGCTTCCTGATTAAAATCGGATAGATAATAATCATCAGCATCCCAGATCATTTCAGCTTTGCCCCCGGTTACCATTGCAGTAGCTATGATCTGTTCACTTTTTGTTAAAGCATTGAATCCTGCAAAATATACTTTTTCCCATCTGAGGTTTTTGACAATTACTTCGGCTTTTTCTGCAATATTCCTGAATATCAATCCTTTATAGACAGATTTTTTCACTTCAGCCTGTGCACGCAACAATTTGTAGTAATCATACAGGGATCGGTAAAATCGCAAATAATTTTTTACTCCCCGGGTAAGCTGTTTCTGTCCCGGATTCCATTTTTCAATAGCTTTTGCTTCCGACAGATAACCAAAAAGCGATTTTGCATCTGCCATGCTCATATCAATCTCGTCAATGTCGTTTAAAATGATCTGTCCCCATTGAATAAATTCATCAAATGGTTGTGCCTTTTCACCTTCGATATGTTTATGAATTTCGTAAAAATCGAACAGCAGTGAAATCGGATCAGCCAGTTTATACCCGGAAATCTGAATACAAAAATCCTCAATGGAAAAAATGTCAGGTGACCAGGTTGTTTTCTCGGTTTTCAGGGGAATTAATTTTCTTAAAAACAAACCTGCACGTTTGTTAGGGAGAACAATACAGATTTCAGTGAGCTGGTTTGCATGCTTTTCACAGATTTGTGCAGCAACTTTATCAAGAAAGGATTGCATAAAAAAAGAATTAACAAAGGATCAAAAATAGCATTTTTTTGATCGTCCTTCTTTGCAAAAAGCCAACAGCTAAGGCATTTCCTGAGCAACAACAAAAACTGTAATAAGCTGTCCCTTGCGAATCAGCGATATTGCAAGCGTCTTCCCAATACAATCCTCGGTAAGTTGCTTATGCAAATCGTCTATTGAACCGACAGTATTTTTGTCAATCCTCACCAGAATATCGCCCTTGATGAGCTGCGATGTGATCGCAGATTTAGGTTCAATTTCTGCCACATACACCCCTGAGTTTCCTGTCAGTTGCAAACGCTCTCGCAGACCCGAAGGGATTTTTACTGTTTGTCCGGTAATACCAAGATAAGCCCTTTTTATTTTCCCTTTTTTGAGCAGTACCCCGCTGATGTAACCCGCAAGATTGGAAGAAACTGCGAAGCAAATCCCCTGAGCGTGTTTGATGATTGCAGTATTTACACCAATAACTTTGCCCTGAGAGTCGAGCAATGGACCTCCGGAGCTCCCCGGGTTTATTGCTGCATCAGTCTGAATTACATCGTCAATCAGTCTGCCCGAAAGAGTCCGCAGTGTACGTCCAAGTGCACTAACCACACCAGTGGTTACAGTGTGTTGAAAACCAAACGGATTACCAATAGCTATGGCAATTTGTCCGGCTTGCAGGTGATCGGAATTAGCAAATTCGAGAGGGATCAGATTTTTAAGATCACATTTTATGAGGGCAAGATCTGTGGCAGGATCGCTGCCAATTAAAATTGCCGGCACTTCTGTACTGTCCGGAAATGTAATTAAAATCTTTCCTGACTGGCTGATAACATGATGGTTGGTGAGAATAATTCCGTTAGTTGAAATTACAAACCCCGAGCCCGTATTGAATGGCTCCTGCTGATTTTCCGAATAGTTCACTGATGGTCGGTTCTTTATTACCCTGATATTCACCACTGAACGAGCAACATTTTTAACTACCTGTACAATAGTTTTTGAATAATCATCTAGAATTTCATTATCCGGATTGAAATCACCATCATGCAAAAGAGATTTTTTTTTAGTAGTCATAAGCAGATTTTTGAGGATTGATACCAACACCAGGCCAAATTCAGGCAGGTGACAAACTGACGTTAACTATTCTTTTTTTCATTGTTGTCGTTTAAACAATTTTTTTATCAAAATAAATTAATTACTTTTGCCATTGAAAGTTAGAATAAATGGTCATAGTAATACGCTTACTTCTCCATAGTTATAGCTTTCAAATCAATCAATTTTTAATTCATTATCTTTTTCATTATGAACATTTTTGTTGCAAACCTGAGTTTCAGATTTAAGGACGATCAACTCAGGAAAATTTTCGAACCTTATGGTGAGATCGAATCCGTCCGCATTATTACCGATCGCAATTCAGGACGCTCTAAAGGCTATGGATTTGTAGTCATGCCCAGTGAAGAAGAAGCTGACAAAGCTATTAAAGAACTTAATGGTTTAGAGGTTGACGGCAGAGCTCTTGTTGTAAAAGTTTCAGAGGAAAAGCAAGAGCCAAAACGATTTACAGGACGCAGGCCTTAGAAATCAGCTAATCATAAGAGAAACTAAAAAGGCAGATCGCAATGACCTGCCTTTTTTGATTTTTACATGT
Source organism: Sphingobacteriia bacterium (assembly GCA_009930115.1). Lineage (GTDB taxonomy): Bacteria > Bacteroidota > Bacteroidia > Bacteroidales > 4484-276 > RZYY01. The sequence goes on from RZYY01000009.1 coordinate 15,701, forward strand.
GCATTTTCTTTGGTGCTGTCTGTTAACGGGGATTATTGTAATAATCTCCCGAGCGGCCTTTATAGCGGTCACTTTCAGGCATTGTACCATCGAGTTTGTAACGATAATGCAATTCAGCCTGCCAGTTTTCATTTTGAATTTCTCCTGGCATATTGGAATGAATCAGCTTGTAGTCGAAAAGAGCAAGGTTAGTATTGGCAAATACAAACTTACGGTCACGCAGGTTTTCAATGGAATAATAATGCCATATTTCGTAAGGCACCGAACCCAGTTCGGCTTCATCAGAACCACCTGGAGTGATGGATAAACCGGATGAACCTGTATCAAATGGTCTGTCTGTAATTGTATTTGGAGGACCATACTTTAGAAAAACATAACCCCGATCCGTTTCATAGCCTTGTTTCCCTTTTTTGCCAGGAGAGCCGAATTGCTCGTTAACCAGTTGAACTGTGCTTAGATAATTCAACCAGGATTGTTCAGGATCTGCCTCATTGCGCTCAACCCAGAAATTGAGAAAGAAACTGCGCATTACATTCAAATCAGGTTGCTCATTTTCTTTTATCTGGAATTTTACGAATTTGCTTTCCATCTCAGTTGAAATAGGATAAAGATAATTGATGTACTCCATCAACGTGTCAATGTTGTTCATTTTTGCAACAAAAGAATTTTCAACGGTAAGCCTGGCAAAATCGGAGAAATTCAGTTCGATTCCCGGGTTGCTTCTTTGAAAAAAAAGTTTATTGCTGGTAAGAATTACATTTTCACGGTTTCGCACTTCAACCACCAGATTATAATTTCCTGAGGGCAGTTCAGCAATATCATAATTGGCAAATAAAACAGTAACCGGATTTGCTGTTTCACGCTTGAAGCTGACAAATTTCTCCATCACCTGTTTTGTTTCATAGGATTCGATGAAATAGTTGAGGAGATATTTCTCATTTTCGCCTAAAACCTTGTCGGAATTGTATATTTCGCAATAAAAAGTAAGTTGCTGTACATTCTGTGGCAGATAATTATAAATGTAAGGTATGATATCGTAGCCACTTTTGGTTAAGATATTTGGCTGAGTGGCTTTTGTAAAAGATTCGACCAATTGAATACCTGAGAGGGAAATTTCGTTTTCAGGGAAGTTCATCTCGATGGGCTGACTGGCAGAAAAAGGAGGTGCATCGCTGTTTAAATCTTTGATTTTGATTTCAAAGGTGTAATTTCCGTTAGGCAATGCAAAGCGTTGTTGATCGATAAAATTGATATTCCGTTCGGAAGTATCGTTAATAATCGGGCCGGACAATTCCAATTTGTCAAAGGCTACCACTTTTTCCTGATCTTTGAACATCATTGTAACCTCAACTTTTCCCCTGTATTTGCCATCAGCATCTTTTACCCAGTTAATGCTGCTTCCGGAAACTGACAGATAGGTTTCGATGTACGGTCCGGTTGATGGTGAAGTAAATTTTGAATAAAAAAGTTGAGCACGCACAAAATCAGGAATGTCAGCAACTGCAGGTATGGCAAGAATTGCAAACACCAATGCGCTAAAGATTGTTTTCATATTGACTGAAATTATTGATTTATCATGTCAAAATTAGTTGTTTTATCGTCAAAGCCATAAACAAACAAGCCAATGGTATTTGATGTTCAGTTATCGGTAAATGCTTTCTCAGGGCAACCACAATAATTTCCGGACAAAAGTTTGCTCATTTGTTTGCAACCTGACAATGTACATTCCACTTTTCACCTGATTACCAGACTCTTCTCTCCCATTCCATTGCATAGAATGAATACCGGGTTCTAACACATTTTCATCAAATGTCATGATGATTTTCCCTGTAATATCCTGAACAGATAATTTGCACCATATTTTTCGATTGTTTTGCACCTGAATCACAGCAACAGAACCAGCAGGATTTGGAGAAACATCCAGTTGGACATCAGCTCTGTACTCAGGGTTTTGAATGTCGGTAATAAAAAGGTTGTCATAAATTTGAAAACCACCAATGCCGTCAGCTATGTAAGCATTTGATCCGTCCACATTAACACCCAGTGCAAAAACACCTGATGGTTTGTAATAACCTGCAAGAATTGGATTAGCCGGAAAAGAAATATCAATCATTTCCACTCCGCCAAAAATATAATTTGCCAGATAGGCATAATCTCCTTCAACATCAACAGCTTTAGCAGCATCAGGCAGATAAACATAACCTGCAATGAAAGGATTCAATGGATCGGTTACATTGATTACCTCCATACCCCCCAAATCATCAGCAACATAAGCATAACCATTTTGCACAGACACATCCTGACCTTTGGCATTAAGGTTAGCAAACCGGCTTACAAAAACCGGATTTTCAATATCTGAAATATCAAAAATATATAGTCCTTTAGTGTCTTCATCTTCAAATGGTTGATAATCTATAAGATAAAGATAATTTCCCTCAATATCCAATGCCTGAACAAAACAGTATTCTTCACCGGGAATTGCACCATTGTACCAGCCGAAGCCATGAGCAGTCAATGTCGGAGCATCGGGATCTGAAAAGTCAATTATCCTGAAGCCGTCCCACCAGCAGGCAACGATGGCGTAATGATCTCTCAGGACGATATCGTATGTCATCGCCGGGGCTGTATAATGCCCCCGTTTAAAAGGACTTGCCGGATCGGAAATATCCATAATATTCACCGGATTGTTGCCGCTCATGCTTTTCGGAATATAAACAGCCAGATTACCGGAAACAGCAACAAGGTCAGACAAAGTTTCATTATAGCCAATTTCTGTCGGATGTGATTTGTCAGTGATATCGAAAACGCGAAAACCATTACTCCCGACATATGCAAGATTTCCGTTAACGCATACATCATTTACCCATGAAGGAAGATGAATTTCTGCAGTTAAGAACGGATTATTAATGTCGTCAATGCTTAAAAGATAAGCTTCACTGCTGCTTACTGCAGCAACAACATTTCCGCTAACTGCCACATAATCGGCAATACCGGAATAAGCTGAAACTTCCTGCGGATTTGCCGGATCGGAGATATTAACTATTCGAACTCCGCCACCAGGATTGGTAGTGCTGTTGGAAACAAATGCATAATTACCCTGCAGTGCAATACGTGCAGGATTACCGTCAAGTTGCAGCTGACCAAGAAGTTGTGGAGAAGCTGGGTTACTTACGTCCCAGGTTTTCAAACCATAAGAACTCGTTACCTGATATAGCATACCTCCGGCAGCGGCTACTCCTGAAGTTGCTCCTGACACCACTCCAACTAATTGAGGATTGGCAGGATCGGAAACATCAACAATTCGGCAATTGTTGTTTGCTGCACAAAACATAAGATCACCATCTTTCGCCGAAGTCCAAATTAATGTGGAAGAAGGAATCGGAAAATGACCGGTCATCAGTATATTGTTCAAATCTGAAAGATCATAAATGTAAATCCCATCAGCAACTGACATCACATACAGATAATTTCCCTCAGCATAAATACCCCCTCTCGGATAACTGTTGGTCGGAATTCTGGCAAGCCTGAAAGGATTTGTCATATCAGACATGTCCCAGATTTCCACTCCTGAAAAATATGCCCCCAGATACAAACGCGAGGTTGACGGATCATAACAAATAGCATCCACAAGTGAACGGCTATAAACCACTGAAAGTTCCTGAGGGTTTTCCGGATCAGTTGCATCAATAACTTTCACTGCACCTCCCGAACCAAGCAGAAAAACATTCTCAACTCCGGAATAAGCCAACGAATAACTCACTCCCAAAGGCCAATTACCCAAAAAAGCCATCTCCAATGAATCGTAATCAAGCACACGACCCATTTCGTAGTGCCCATTCCGAACCATTTGCTGGAAACCATAACCTCCGTTCCCTGAAGGTGAAATCAGCTCTTCAACCGTTTCAAAAGACCCGGCTTTGGCAACTGTTCTTGCAGGTGACTGAGCCAACAATATCATTGGCACACATAACAGAATAAGTAAAAATTTTCGCATAACAAATTAATTTTGGTTGATTACTGATGGCAAATTTACGAAAAACCTCTGTTTTCTGGCAAACCGTGGCTTTTTTAAGATAATAAAAAATTACTTACACAAAAAAAACTAATACTCAAAAGGATGCTCCTGATCAAAATCCGGCCGATAATTGTTACTGCTGTCCATCTCCTGAATCCATCCATTGCGAAAACCATACTCGTTAAAAGCGTGTATAACTTCCTGATATTCATTCTCCGACAGCAATCTGTTGATAGGCTCAACATCAATTACTCTGGGAGTAGGGTGATATTGCGACATTAGAGATATTTTAAGTGAAGTTGAAATTTCCTCAGAAATATATTTCAAAACGCCTTTACTGTTTTCAATATGCCCGGGTAAAACGAGATGACGAACCAGTATTCCGCGAACAGCCTGTCCGTTTTCGTCGAGAAGAAGCGTGGAACCTTTTTGTTTGTACATTTCGCACAAAGCTGATTTAGCAATTTCAGGATAATCGGAACTATCGGAATACACTTTTGCAAGTAATGGATCAATATATTTAAAATCAGGAAGATATACATCTACAAGTGATTCGATCTCCCTGAGTGTTTCCACTTTGTCGTAACCATTTGTATTATAAACAATTACAGGATGAATGTCCATTTGATGCAAAGCATTGACAATCACCTTGAACTGGGGTACAAAATGTGAAGGTGAAACAAAACCAACACTCTCGCAACCAGCATTTAAGCAATTGAGTATTTCTTCCAGAACATGCTTCAAGCTCATTCGGTGTGCTGCTGATCTATTTCGGTTTGTACTGATTTGAATATTTTGACAATAGATACATTGTAAGTTACAATGACCAAAAAAAACATTGCAAATTCCGTTTTTACCGCTAATAGGAGGCTCTTCTCCACGATGAATGCAAATGGATGAAATATAAAAAGAGGCATCACTGCGGCAATAGCCAAGTTTCCTGCTAAATCGGTCAACACCACAATTGCGGGGGCAAATCAAACAATTTTTTAATTCTTCCAAAGGTTGAAGGAGATTATCAAGGTCAAGCCTGCTAATTTTCGATAAATCATATTTCATCTATGCGTTATTTGTTTGCAATGATAATGAAAATGATCTTTGTTGTATTGTTTACCCTTTTAAGTAAAAAGAAAATCCATTTCATTGACAAAAATAAAACTCAGCTTTCGCTCAAAATTACCGGTTGAATTCCGAAAATGATTTTAATCCGGAACTTTCATCCTTTAGATATGTTTAACTGACAAAAGAGAATTGACCCGTGCCATTGCAATAAAGCATCAAAAAAAACGTAAGTTGAGCATTGAAATTCTTCTTTAGAACTTTACAAAGAACTTTACATGTTATCTCGGCAAATCAGCAGCATATTTTTCCTGTTAACCGGATTAATTGTCATTTTTTCGGCTTGTCAGAAAGATGATAAATTTGATACCAGTCCTTCAGTAAAACTGGAATTCTCATCCGATACGATCATTTTTGATACTGTATTTTCAACCATTGGCTCGGTAACAAAACAAATCAGGATTTATAATCCAAGCAAAAATCGGATTAAGATTTCTTCCATCAGGCTTGCCAATCAGTCAGATTCCAGATATTCGATCAATGTTGACGGCCAGTCCGGCACGAATTTTCAAAATGTTGAAATTGCTGAAAACGACAGTATTTTTCTGTTTGCACGTGTAACAGTTGATCCTTCAGATGCAACTCTTCCATTCATTGTAAGTGATTCAATTGTTTTTGAAACCAATGGCAATTTTCAGGATGTGGACCTGGTAGCATGGGGGCAAAATGCCCGCTTCATCCTCTGGGATACTGAAAGACCGGGATTGCCAAAATACAAAATTGTTGCGGGCGAAGGTACTGATACTTTGTGGACCAACGATTTACCGATTGTGGTATATGGCTATGCAGTAATAGATTCCACCGGAAGTCTGACTATTGAAGCCGGAACCAGTGTACATTTTCACAGTGGCTCAGGACTTTGGGTTTACAAAGGGGGGTCATTAAAAGTGTTGGGTACGCTGGAAGAACCGGTTTATTTTCAAAGCGACCGCACAGATGGATTTTACGAATATTTGCCCGGGCAATGGGACAGAATTTGGATCAACGAGGGTGCAGTGGATAATGTCATCAACTACGCTGTGATTAGGAATGGTTTTATAGGCCTGCAGATGGAAACGCTTCAGGAATACATGGGAAACCAGCTTTATCTCAACAATACCATAATTGAGAATATGTCGGGGGCTGGCATTCTTTCCCGTTATTACCTTATTGCTGCTCAAAACTGTGTAATTACCAATTGCGGGCAATATGCCCTTGCTCTTACCCTTGGGGGCTCCTACGATTTCAGACACACTACTATCGCGAACTACTGGCGCTATGGTGTGCGTACAACACCTTCAGTGTACCTTAATAATTATTATCTTGACCCAAATAATCAGGTCATTGATTTTCCCTTAAATGTCAATTTCGCCAACAGCATAATTTATGGTAATCAAAATGAGGAAATATTAACTGACGCATCTGATGAAGCCGAGTTTATCTTCAAATTCGACCATTGTCTGATCAAAACTGAGCAGGATATTTCCAACCCGGAGTATTATCTCAATACCTTCAAAAATGAAGACCCTTTGTTTGCAGATCATATTGAAAATGACCTCCGACTCGACAGCCTCTCTCCTGCCAGGGACACCGGCAGCATTCAGATTGCCACAACTGTACCTCTGGATATTAAAGGTAACAGCAGGATTGAAACGCCAGACCTTGGCGCTTATGAATGGATTCCTGTTATTGAAGAAAAAAAGCGTTAACCTTTAGCTTGATTTAACTCTATGAAAACCATTCGAAACAGAAAATTTTTCCGAAAAGCAACTCTGTTAATAGTTTTCTGCCTTTTTTTTATCAGTTTTCATTCCTGTAAAACATACGAATCATTTAACATTGATGTGCTTGAGCCGGCAGAAATCGTTGTACCTCAATCTATCCAAAAAGTACTTTTAGCACACAGCATTGTTGAAACTGACAGTAATCGAAAAACACCCTATGAAATATACAATTCTTCTTACCATGATACTGTTTTTTATGATACTGCAGCAGCCGAAGCAGCTTTGGTCAATCTTGCGGGTATCCTGAACTATAACCCGAGGTTTGAAGCAGTTTTGCCCGATACTCTGCAGGTTCAGCTTCCATCCCATGCAGATCAGTTTACTTATTTCCATTTGGATAAAACCAGGAAATTATGCAGTGACTATCAGACAGACGCACTATTGCTGTTGAGCTGGATGGATAAAAAAATCGAATACGATATTTTCTCAAGTTACCTGGGGGGCTATTACAGTATTTACACAATCTATCTGAAAACCAGATGGATGTTTATTGATCCTTTCAGATCAAAATTGATTGATCAGATACTCCTCACAGACACACTTTACTATCAAATTGACGGATACTGGGGGACCAACGAAGAAGGACTTTACCTGACAGGCCGGGAACTGATTCAGGCAGCGGCAGAAGAAACCGGACTTAGATATGGTTCCAGAATCACTCCCCACTTTGTCGAATCAGGCAGGATTATTTTCAAATCAGGTGATAAATATCTGCGAAAAGGATTCATTAAGGCAGAAGAAGGCAAATGGAAAGAAGCAGCAATGATATGGCAAAACACACTCAATCGGAATAATTCTGCGGCAAGGGCCAGAGCAAGTTTTAATATTGCACTTGCAAACGAAATGGAGGGACTACTTGAACCTGCAATCGAATGGGCCAATCACTCGTATTCTTATTTTCCGGATTCGATCAATTATACTTATCTCTCGATTCTAAAAGAACGTTTGCTGCAACAGGAAAAACTTATTCTGCAACTGGAAGGAGAAAATCAATGACAATAAAAAAGACCGGAGTTATCCCCGGTCTGATAATTATCTCTTTTAACGTTTACCCTTTCATGGTTGATTCCACCTCTTCAATTGTAACTGGAATTCTTTTACCAATCAGCCGGCAACCATTCTGCGTTACCAGAAGATCATCTTCAAGTCTTATCCCTCCAAAACCTATGTAAGATTCAGCTTTTGAATAATTGATAAACTGCCTGAATTTACCTTCATCTTTCCATTGCTGTATAAGCGCTGGAATAAAGTAGATACCTGGCTCATTGGTGAGCACATATCCCGGTTGCAATTTCCGCCCAAGTCTTAGATAAGCAGTTCCAAACTGTTGAATTCGTTTGGTTTCCTCGTCATAACCAACATAATCTTCCCCGTAATTTTCCATGTCGTGCACGTCCATTCCCATCATATGTCCTAATCCGTGAGGGAAAAACATCGCATGTGCTCCGGCAGATACTGCTTCATCCACATCCCCCTGCATCAGATCTAATGCTTTCAATCCCGAAGCAATTACCCTTGCAGCCATCAAATGAATGCTCTGATAAGTAACTCCTGGTTTAACAGCTGCAGTAACAGCATTATTTGCATCCAGAACAATCTGGTAAATTTCTCTCTGCCGCTGGGTGAATTTACCCCCAACAGGAATTGTACGGGTGTAATCACTGGCATAGTGAAGGGTTGTTTCAGCGCCGGCATCAGTAATCATCATCCTGCCGGCCTGGAGAACCTGACTATGATCGTGGTTGTGCAGGGTTTCACCATTTTGAGACAGAATTATTGGGAATGAAACCCCGGCTCCCCTGGCAAGAGCAATACCTTCTATGGTTCCGGCAATCTCTCTTTCAGAAATACCGGGTTTTGCCATTTTCATTGCAGTAACATGCATCTCATAGCCGATGGCTGCTGCTTTTTCCAGTTCTTCAATTTCGTATTGATCTTTAACATTCCTGAGTGCTATGATTGCTTTAATCAAACTGAGAGATGACCTGTTTTTTTGATCGGCAATTTTTATTCCTGTAAGCTTTTCCAATAATATCTGATTATCATGGCGATATTGCGGAATAAAATGAATCTCACGCTTTTTTTCTATAGCGTTTTTTAAAAAACTGTCAAGCTCACCGAATGAATGTACATGGTTCACTCCAGCTTTAAGACCATTGTCTTTCATCAGAGGTTGAGGTCCCATCCAAATGATATCTTCCATGTCCACATCATTGCCAAAAATATAATCCTTCCCTTCATCGAAATCAATTACTCCTGCCAATCCCGGCATATCAAGCGCGAAAAAATACAGAAAGGTACTGTCCTGACGATAGAGAAAAGTGTTGCCTGCATAGTTCATAGGCATTTCATTGTTTCCCAAAAACAATCCAATCCCTGATTTGATTTTTGCTTTTAACGCATCGCGTCTCTGTTTGTAAACTTCTGTTTTAAACATCTTTAGTATTTTTAGTGAATTGAAAAAATAAAATTTACCGCAAATATAAAGTTTTCGCAATTAAAAAGATATGAAAATGAAAAGGTGACAGATTTGGCTGAGTACCTGCAGAGAATTGTGCATCTCAGCTATTTTGGGTGGTGAATTTCAACAAGATTCAAAGTTCCTTTAGTGTGGAGACATTCTGAAATTTTTTTCTTAAACTTCCAACAGGTCATCTGACGCTTGTCAAGCGTGCGGGAGAGATCGTAACTCGAAATGTCAGGTTCACCACATACAAGGTAAGCTATTTTGAAAGCCTCGTGCAAAGGAATCTTACAGCGATGAAATATTGTGTGCGCAGTTGCTGATTCATCTGTTTTGCAGCGTGTACATCGCCGCGAATACATAGTTTTACCCTGACAATAATTGGTGTGACCACACTTGCGGCAAACAAAACCGTCTTTCCATTTTTCATCTGCCAGATATTTAAGGCATTGTTCATCAGTGGAAAAAACAGCATCGAATTCAAAAGGCTTCAACTGTGAAAAAATATTGGCCATATAAATCACTAATTTTCATAAGATTGCATGATTTCTTGAAAATCATGAACAAACAAATGAACTTTTTTTTGCAAAAATAGTTAAAAGGTGATACTAAAACGATTTAAAACCGAAAAAACTATTATTTTTGCAGCGTGATTAAAAAACAGGTAATTAACCAAACATCATGACAGATATGAAAAAAATCAGTTTCTTACTGCTCACCATGGCTCTTTTTGCTGTGACTGCCTATGGTTGCAATTCCAGTAACGGCGGCAATGAAACTTCCGGTGCCTCCGGAGGGAACGGCGAAGCCAAAATTGAATTTCTTACTAAGGAGACCTTCAAACAAAAAATTTGGGATTACGAAAAAAATCCCAGAACCTGGGTTTACGAAGGAGATGTACCCGCACTCATTGACTTTTATGCCGACTGGTGTCGTCCCTGCCGCATGGCATCCCCTATTCTTGAAGAACTTTCAGCAGAATACGAGGGAAAAATAAAGATTTATAAAATCGATACTCAGGTAGAGCGTGAACTTGCCAGCGTATTTCAGATTTCAAGTATTCCTGCATTTCTTTACATTCCCATGAAGGGGCAGCCCACAATGGATAAAGGTTTAAAAGATAAAGCAGCATTTACAAGAATTATAGAACAAATACTTTTAAAAAAATAAATTTTCGAATTTCGAACAATCAAAAATAAAATAACACTTATGGAACATTTGACAAAAGAAACTTTTCTCAACAAAGTTTTTAATTACGAAAAGAACAGAGAATGGAAATTTGAAGGTGAACTCCCCTGTCTCATTGATTTCTATGCTGACTGGTGCCAACCCTGCAAAATTGTTGCACCTGTACTTGAAGAATTAGCAAAAGAGTACGCAGGTAAAATAAATATTTACAAAATAGATACCGAGGATCAGCAGGAACTGGCTGCCGTATTTGGTATCCGCAGTATTCCGTCATTGCTTTTCTGCCCTAAAGATGAACAACCTCAGATGGCACAGGGGGCATTGCCGAAAAACACACTAAAACAAGTAATCGAAGACATTTTACTGAAAGAGAAAGTTGAAAACGTTACCAACAATTAATTGAGATAACATGTACCAAAAAAAAGGCTGCCCATTATGGACAGCCTTTTTTTTGTGCGGATGAAGGGACTCGAACCCCCACGCCTTGCGGCACCAGATCCTAAGTCTGGCGCGTCTACCAATTCCGCCACATCCGCAAATTCAGGGCGCAAAGATATTGCTTTCTGTTTTTATCAGTCAAGACCTTGAAAAAAATGCGTTGATCATTCATCCTTTTTCAGTCCGATCCGGTTTTGCATTCAGTTTTAAAATCGCAAATATCATTACAGCAGCACCAATCCATTGAACAAGAGTAAAAACACTACCATTAAATAAATAATCAAAAATTAATGCTGATACCGGAAACATCAGTTCACTGATAGTGGCCATGATGGCTCTTACTTTTTTCAGACCATAATAATAAAGAAACATCGTTCCGGAACCGGTTGTAAGGCAGATGATACCAATAAACAACCAATTATTTGAAGTTGTTGACTGTAACTGGCTAAAATCTCCAAAACCAATCATGATGAATAACATGAAGATGGCGGTAAAACCAAAACGATAAAAAACTGAAGTTACAAAATTGTACTTTCCCAAAATCATTTTTGAAAAAACGGTGGAACTTCCGAATGAAAATGCTGCCACCAGTGCAAGCAACGCAGCTTTAATGGTGTTCGAACCTGTATTAAAATCCGGAGTTCCCCAGCCGAATGTAAGAAAGTAACCACTAAAAACTGCCAATGCTGCCCATAAAACAAAATGCTTTCCTGCCTTTTCACCCAAAAAAAACATAGCAAGTAAAATAGCAAAAATCGGTTGTAGTTTTTGAAGCAAAACGACAATAGACAAATGATTAAAATTAAGCAGAAAAAGAGCCTTGACTATGGAAAGTGTACCAAATACACCGCCAAAAAGTGCTATCATGGCAAACACTGCAACATCTTTCAGCGTAAAACTACGCAAATGACGATACTCCCTGAAAAACAGTAAATTCATTACTACAAACGGAATCGCATGAAGAATGAATACCACATAACTCACGTCCAGATTATATAATCTGGGAGTGAACACTATTCCGTCAAATCCCCACAATACCGCTGACAGACTTACAGCCAGCGAGCCAATTAAATAATTCTTTTTTTCCGGCCTCATGATTTCAATTTGAGGCGCAAAAGTAACCAAAATTGAGTTGCTGTTTGCTACTTAAAAGCACTTCAAAAGCGTGAAAAAACAATGAGGTTGAAAGAAAAGCTGTTTTAAAAAATCAGAAAAATATCCAATTATTCATTATGATAAGGTTCATTCCGCAGAATAGTCATTGCACGAAAAAGCTGTTCCATGAAAATTATCCTGACAAGTTGATGAGGAAAAGTCATCGCGGACAGCGAAATTTTCTCGTTCGACCGGTTGTAAACATCTTTGGAAAAACCATATGCACCACCAATAACAAATGTAAGATTTTTAATTCCGCTATTCATCCGCTGCTGGATAAAGCCTGCAAAATCAACAGAAGAGAATTTCCTGCCCTGTTCGTCGAGCAATACCACATAATCATCCTCCTTGAAGTGTTTAATGAGCAGTTCACCCTCACGTAACTTAAAATCAGCAGCTAAAAGATTTCCTGCATTTCGCAACCCGGGAATTGTAAAATCATCAAACGGGAGATAATTAGTAATCCTCTTTTTATAAAAATTATAACCTTCTTCAGTAAACTTTTCTTTTGATTTGCCAATCATCAGCAGGTGTATTTTCATCAGTTTTTTTATTAATTAAACCTGATTTTTAAAAAAACGGCATATTTAATGCGGCTTTTGGCTTGCAATTTTGGTTTCAACCAAAGCAAAAGTATTACATTTGCCGGTAGATACAAAACTAAGTCATCATCAACGAAAAAAAACGTGTTAAAATTTTTGAGATCTATATTTGTATGCCTTTTCCTTTTGGCTAATTGGAGTGGTTCAGTATCAGCGCAGGATACACTGGTTAGGTCTGCTGTTATTAATGCCATTGCCACGGGAAATGCATCGCAACTCTCTGAATACTTTGATGCAGCAATTGATTTGGTTGTACCGCAATCCGAAGGAAATTTCAGTAAAAAGCAAGCTACCCAGATTATTAAATATTTTTTCGAACGCAATCCGATCCGTGAATTTGTGCTTGAGCATGAAGGCAGATCAGCCGATGGGGGTTCTCATTTTATAGGTTATTATCACACAAAAGCAGGAAAACATTTTCGTACCTACATTTTAATGAAAAAACTTTCCAAAAATGAGCTAATCAGACAATTGAAATTCGAAGAAAAGTAAAAATGTACCTATAGCTCTCCATCAGACTTTTAAAATTCCTTCTCCTTTTTATTTGCCCCGTTGCATTTGCAAACATCTGTGATTGTCAATTCTCATCCCATTAAGTCAAAAAGCGAATATAAGCACTGATTATCAATAAATTTAACACATCAGCCATCACCAGAATTTTTATGAAGTGCGACACTGTAAAGAGTATGCTGTGTTTTCAGGATGTTGGTGAGTTTTTGTTCTGAAGATTCCCTGAAAATACAGAGCTTGTTTTCGGTCCGGTAATTTGATCAGAGATTTACAATCCCACCGCTCTGAACACAGCCTTTTGGCCAAAACGTTTTCGGATGCGGTCAAGTGACTGATACAGGTTGACCATTTCGGGAGTATCTTCAAAAAGGTTAAGTTGTTGTACACCTCCTACCAGATGGCTGAAACGCACACCAATAAGCCGGATAAGCATACGACGGGTGTAAAGCCGGTCAAAAAGCTCAAGTGCAACTTTTGTAAGCACATGATCAAAGGAAGTATAAGGAATCACTTTTTGTAACGTATGGGTATCAAAATTGGCATAACGAATCTTTACGGTAACACAGCCGGTAAGTTTTACCTGTTTGCGCAGGCTGAAGGCGATTTTTTCGATCATGGTGCTGAGTATCTCACGCATACGCATTACATCAATAGTATCCTGTTCAAAAGTGGTTTCAGTACTTACAGACTTACGTTCGGAGTATGGCACCACAGGTGTTGTATCAATTCCGTTAGCTTTTTTCCATATATCAATTCCGTTTTTACCCATTAATTTATTCATCATTTCGGGAGGAATGAGGCTTAATGTGCGAATATCTGCCACACCCATTGAACGAAGTGTCTGATAGGTTTTTGCACCAATCATGGGAATCTTACGGATGGAGAGTGGTGCCAGGAAAGGTCTCACTCGCGGAAGAGCAACCTGCAGCTCGCCGTTGGGTTTGGCTTCACCGGTAGCAATTTTCGACACTGTTTTGTTCACCGACAGCCCCGCCGAAATAGGCAAACCTGTTTCTCTGATAATACGTTGCCGCAATTCTTGTGTCCATTTCATCGAACCAAAAAAACGATCCATTCCCGTAATGTCGAGGTAATGTTCGTCAATAGAAGCCTTTTCGTAAACAGGTGCCTGCTCGGCAATAATGTCGGTAACCATTCGTGAATATTTGGTGTACTGATCCATATCACCACGAATGACAATGGCATCCCGGCACAGATTAAGTGCCATCTTCATGGGCATGGCTGAATGCACGCCAAAAGATCTGGCTTCATAACTGCATCCGGCCACCACACCACGGTCGGAAGTACCGCCAACAATCACCGGCCTGCCCGCCAGCGATGAGTTTAATAACCGTTCGACCGACACAAAAAAAGTATCCAGATCGAAATGTACAATTGTACGACGATCGCTCACTTCATCCATATTCGTTTCCAATGCCACTGAACTTCGACTGTGCCTGAAAGTATCCATCAAATTTCTATGATAATTATTATTTGATTACACTAATGTCCGGAAAACTAATTGGAGATTCCGGACCACCGGCTGGCGGTGAGGAATCTCATGCTCATTTTTAATTGCTTTCATTTTTAATCGGACAATAGTGATTTGATTAATATTTAATCATATTTTTGCCAACAAATTAATCATTTTTTCGTTATAAATAAAAATGTTGATAAAAAAATTTCCGAAAAATATAAACCTGGTCACAATCAAAAAAAACGCTCATGTATTTCAACACCAATATCAAATTTCTGCGCAAGCGTAAAAGCCGTACACAGGATGACCTGGCGCTATTGCTTGGCATTCCGCGTTCCACGCTCAACAATTACGAAAACAAAATTGCGTACCCGGGTATCAACCTTTTAATTGCTATTTCTGACTACTTTGGAATAGCCATTGACACCCTGATTAAAGTGGACCTGACCAAACTGGCAGAGAGCCAGTTATCGCAACTCGAACGAGGTTATGATGTTTTTATCCGCGGCAGCAATCTGCGGGTACTCACTACCACCGTAAATTCCGAAAATGAAGAAAATATTGAGCTGGTGTCGGAAAAAGCTAAGGCAGGTTATTCCAGCGGTTTTGCTGATCCGGAATACATCCGCATTCTGCCAACGTTCCAACTTCCTTTCCTGTCGCCGGAAAAGAAATACCGCACCTTCCAGATCAGTGGCGACTCAATGCTTCCCATTCCCAACGGATCTTGGGTTACCGGCGAGTTTGTTCAAAACTGGGAACTAATTCGCAACCGGCAGGCTTACATCATCCTTACCCTCAATGAAGGAATCCTGTTTAAGGTGGTCGAAAACCTGATTCCCGAAAACGGCCAGTTGCGGCTTCATTCCCTCAATCCCATTTACTTACCTTACAGCATTCACATAAACGAGATCAGAGAAGTCTGGAAATTTGTTCATTATATCAGTACAGAACTGCCTGAAGAACGACCGGCAGAAAATCGAATAATGGATGAAATAGCTGAAATTAAAGCTGATGTTAAAAGTTTAAGTGAACGGATCGGGAAGCAACCCTGACCTGTTCGTTACTCATTGCTGTTGATCGTCCGGTAGTAAAAATCATGTTTGAGATACCAACCGGAGTAATACTGGTTTTGGCAATACCAATTACTGCTCAAGTCATCAAATTCGAAAACCATCAGAATAAACCTGGCTAAAAACCCTGCCAGGATTTAAATTCTAAACGAAACCCTGAAAAGCAGTTAACCAACACAAAAAAAGCCTGCATCTTGCTGACACAGGCTTTTTCTGATAATAAAACTTTTTACAGGTTTTGTTTGACCTGGGCAGCGATATCATCATCAACAAGAATTCGTCCGCAATATTCACACACAATGATTTTTTTGTGCATTTTAATATCCAACTGATGCTGGGGAGGAATTTTATTGAAACATCCATTACAGGCATCCCGCTCAATTTGGACAACAGCAAGGCCATTCCGGGCGTTTTTGCGGATTCGCTGGTATGCAGCCAGTAAGCGATCTTCAATAAGTGAGCTGTAAGCTTCTGATTTTTTTATGAGAGCTTTTTCCTCTTTTTCAGTTTCTTCAACAATGTCTTTCAACTCATTTTTCTTGATTTTCAGATCGGACTCGCGCTCTTTAAGCAAAGCTTTTGATTCCTTGATCGATTGATTTTTAACCTCCAGTTCGTCAGTAAATTCCCGGATTCGTTTCTCGGCAAGCTGAATTTCAAGATTTTGAAATTCAATTTCTTTGGTCAATGAGTCATACTCTCTGTTGTTTCTGACGTTCATTTGCTGTTCTCCATACTTTTTGATCAGCGTGTTAAATTCTTTGATGGAATTGTTTTTCTCAGTAATTTGCTTTTCCAAAAGCTTTACTTCATCTTTGTATTTGGCAATACGGGTTTGAAGACCGGCAATTTCATCTTCAAGGTCCTGAACTTCGAGTGGCAGTTCACCGCGAATAATGCGGATTTTATCAATTTGTGAGTCTATTTGCTGCAGACTGTACAATGCTTTCAGTTTCTTTTCAATCGAAACTTCAATATTTTCGTTGATGTCGTTGGGAAGCTGTGAATCAGCAGCTTTTTTTTGATCTTCGTTTGCGCTCATTGGGATATTGCTTTATCTTTTATTATGTTTCAACTCTCAATTTTCCTTTTACAGGTAAAAAACCGGATTGGTTCTTATCTTTGAAATTCGGGTGGCAAAAGTAGGAATTTTTTCTGATAAAATATTCCGTATCACATCTGTGGTAAATTGTTCACTTTCATAATGTCCGATATCTACAAATAGTATTTTTTCATCAGCATCAAAAAACTCATGGTATTTAACATCTCCGGTGATGTAAACATCAGCTTTTTCAGCCATTGCCCTTGAAAGAAGAAAACTTCCGGTGCCACCGCAAACAGCTATTTTCTGCACATTTTGGCGAATTATCTTTGTATGACGCAAACATTGAATGCCGAAAACTTTTTTTATGCGATGCAGAAAATCTACTGTAGGTTCAGGATTTTTCAACTTGCCTGTCATCCCTGCTCCAACAGCGGAAAAATCATTTTCCAGCGGGTAAATATCGTACGCAACCTCTTCGTATGGATGCACACCAAAAAGCGCATCAAGCACGGATGACTGAAGGTAAACCGGAAAGATTGTCTCTATACGTATCTCAGGCTCTGTATGCAACTCATCAATTTTCCCGATAAACGGGCTGGTCCCTGCAAAAGCCCGAAATGTTCCCCGGCCTTCAGCATTGAAACTGCAATTGTCGTAATTACCAATATGTCCGGCCCCGGCATCAAAAAGCGCTTTCCTTACCATTTCTGCGTAACTTACCGGGCAAAAGGTTACAAGCTTTCGCAGCATCATGGATTTTGGGGCTAACAGGGACACATTTTCAAGACCAATCTTATCGCAAATCATTTTGTTGACACCCTGAGCAACATTGTCAAGGTTAGTATGTGCTGCATAAACAGCAAGGTCATTTTTAATGCATCGGGTTATCATTCGTTCAACCGGATATTTTGTTCCTATTTTTTTAATGCTTTTAAAAATCAACGGGTGATGCGCTATAATCAAATTGCATTGATGTTTCAGTGCTTCGTCAATTACTGCATCAGTTACATCCAGAGTAATAAGTGCGGAATTGACCTCAGTGTCAGGTGACCCGATAATCAAGCCGGAATTATCATATGATTCCTGTAATGCAAGTGGTGCAACATTCTCAATTACAGCTATAATTTCAGCAATTTTCATGATTTGTGCTTTTGGTTATCAATTTGATTTCTTTCATATTGAACTTTCGAATCACATTTCCAACATTTACCATCAGTAAACCAAACGAATCCACCCCAATGATTATTCCTTCGAAAACTTCCTTTCCTGATTGAAATAAAGCTGGCGACTGGTAATTCAGTAAAAGCGAAAGGTATTTATTATCAATCTGTTCATAATCAGCCGATTTCAATTTTTGATAATAATCATAAATCCTGTTAATGAGGTGAATCAACACATGATTCCGATCGAAAACCGAGCAGGATATCCGGGCCATTGAAACCGGATTAGGAAGGTGAGAGCTAAACTGTACCTGATTAACATTCAGCCCAATACCAACAATGCACGAGCTGAACTCATTTCCTGTAATCATGTTTCTTGACAAAATCCCGGCGATCTTGTTATCTTCGACATAAACATCATTTGGCCATTTAATCTTTATATCGGCCCTGTTAAGCATATCTTCAAGTGTATCCGAAACTGCCAGTGATGCCACTTTATTAAGCATAAACTGATTGGCGGGATCAAGAAAATACGGATACAAGATCATACTCATCAGAATATTTTTCGAAGGTTCGCTCTCCCACATATTTTTCCCGACACCCCTTCCTTTTAATTGAAAATCAGTGGTAATGACTGTAAATTCATCCGGTTTTTTTTCAATAAGAATTTTTTCAGCCATATCATTGGTCGATTCCACCTTGTTGAAATGTATGATATTGTTATTGTTTAAAGTGAATTTCATTGAACATATTACGTTACTAAAAGGTTAAATAAACATCAGTTAACTGAAATCTGACAATCTACTGCTGGTTCTATTTAAATAAATGCTGAGCAGGGTAACAATTGTCAATTGATTTCAGGAGACCAAAAATAGTTACTTTTGCTAAAAATTCATTTTTACATGCAAAGACACAATTTGAGATCACAAAACGAAAGCAACAGAGAGGAACTCATCAAATATATTGTGCAAGGAATTCAGGAAGTAAAAGGACATGATATTGTGGATATGGACCTGAGAGAAATTAAAAACTCAATCTGTGACAACTTTATAATTTGTCACGGAACTTCAAAAAGACAGGTAGATGCTATAGCTGAATCGGTTGAAAAAAGCGTAAAAGAAAACGCTTCAATTAATCCCTGGCATAAAGAAGGTACTCAAAATGCCGAGTGGATTTTACTTGACTATATTGATGTAGTAGTGCATATTTTTAATGAGCAAAACCGCAAATTCTACAATCTTGAAGGATTGTGGGCAGATGCAAAAATTACACAGATTGACCAGATAAATAAAGAATAATGGCCGCTAACCAAGACAATAATTTCACTCCAAGTAAAGAAAAAGAGAAAAAGACCGATTCGCGGAAAAACAATAATCCTGCAGGTAAACCCGGTGACGGGAATAAGAAAAAATTCAATTTTTATTGGATTTACACTGTAATTGCCGTTATCTTTTTTGCACTTTTCTTTTTCAACAGAGATGGACAGATCGAAGAAATCACCTGGGGGGACCTCCGTCAAATGCTACTTAACCAAGACGTAGAAAAAATCGTACTGGTCAACCGCGAATATGCTGAAATTTTTATAAAAGAAGACAAAATCAACGATCCCCGTTATGACAAACTCAGGGAGAGGTTATCAAATAATCTTACCGGAACAACTCCGCATTTCAAAATGGTCATTGGCTCAGTAGAAACATTTGAAAAAGATGTACAGGAAGAACAGGAAGGAATATCCAATCCGGTTTATATCCGCAATGAAATCCGGCGTAACTGGACGGGTGATCTTCTTGGCTGGCTGTTGCCTTTAGCACTGTTGGTTGGTGCCTGGATATTCATAATGCGGATGATGAGTCGTGGTGGTCCGGGAGGAGGACAAATTTTCAATATTGGAAAATCGAAAGCACAATTGTTCGATAAAGATACACATGTTACCATAACCTTTAAAGATGTAGCAGGACTTGAGGAAGCAAAGGTTGAAGTTATGGAAATTGTGGATTTTCTCAAAAACCCATCCAAGTACACCGAACTTGGAGGGAAAATCCCTAAAGGAGCGTTACTGGTTGGTCCTCCGGGAACGGGCAAAACCCTGCTTGCCAAATCAGTTGCCGGCGAAGCCAATGTTCCTTTCTTTTCTATCTCAGGCTCCGATTTCGTTGAAATGTTTGTTGGCGTTGGTGCTTCACGGGTGCGCGATTTGTTCAGGCAGGCCAAAGAGAAAGCTCCATGTATTATTTTCATTGATGAGATTGATGCGATCGGACGTGCTCGGGGACGCAGCGCTCTGACCGGCGCTAACGACGAACGTGAAAATACCTTGAACCAATTGCTTACAGAAATGGATGGTTTTGGTACAAATGCCGGGGTAATCATTCTGGCTGCAACCAACCGTGCCGATATTCTTGATCGTGCCTTGCTGCGTGCCGGTCGCTTCGATCGTCAGATTCACGTTGAACTGCCCGATATGGAAGAGCGGAAAGCAATATTTCTGGTTCACCTGAAACCCATCAAATTTGATGACTCAGTAGATATTGACGGACTGGCCAAGCAAACTCCGGGATTTTCCGGTGCCGATATTGCAAATGTATGTAATGAAGCAGCACTTATTGGCGCCAGAAAAGGCAAAAAAGTGGTGGATAAAAGCGATTTTATGGATGCCATCGACCGAATCATCGGAGGATTGGAAAAAAGAAACAAAATCATTTCGCAAACCGAGAAAAAAACCATCGCCTATCACGAAGCCGGTCATGCCACCGTGAGCTGGCTGCTTGAACATGGCTCACCTCTTGTAAAAGTTACAATTGTTCCTCGGGGCAAAGCACTTGGCGCAGCCTGGTATCTTCCTGAAGAACGGCAAATTACTACTTTCGAACAGATGGTTGACGAAATGACTGCAACACTCGGAGGAAGAGCATCTGAAGAAGTAAATTTTGGCGTAATTTCAACCGGTGCACTCAACGACCTCGAAAGAATCACCAAACAAGCTTATGCTATGATTTCTTACTTTGGATTGAACAAACGCATCGGAAACATAAGCTATTACGACAGCAGCGGTCAATCAGAATACTCTTTTACCAAACCCTACAGCGAAAAAACTGCACAAATCATTGATGAAGAAGTTCAAAAACTCGTACAATATGCTTACTCAAAAGCTGTTCAACTGCTCACCGAACACAAAGCACAAGTAGATCAACTCGCACAGCTATTGCTTGAAAGAGAAGTGATTTACACCGAAGACATGGAACACATTTTCGGTAAAAGACAATTCAAACGCGATATCGAGAGAGCAGAAGAACTTGCCAGAGAAAAAGACCGAATGAAAGAAAAGCTTGATAATCTGAGGGCAAAAATCAATGAAAAAGAATCTGAATCAGGCGAAAACAGCAGTGAAAAAAATGATCCTTCAGATCAAACTCATGAAAATCCGAAAACAGACAATGCTGACTAAAATGCTGTAACAATAAAACGAGAATCATGCCCAGCGTAAAAGAAATCACAACCAGGGAAAGTATTTTCAAGCATATCCGCAATGCCCTGATAGATAAAGCCGAAAACCTATTTACAGGTTCTGATACTGATTCATCACTTTATCAACCACTTAAAGAATCGGCTGATGTTACATTTGCGCAGGAATTCACAAAAGTATCCGGAAAATTTGTTTATTGTGAAAATAACAATGACCTTGCTGAAAAACTAAAATATATCATACTTGAAAACAAGCTGGAAAACATTTTTTGTTTTGACGATAAACTTTTCCCTCTGTTTGAAGAATATGATATCAGAGTAAAGACCGGACAGCAGGAAATAATAAATGCAGGAACAGGCATAAGTTTATGTGAGTGTTTGGTAGCCCGTACAGGAAGTATTGTCGTTTCCTCCAGGCAATTGTCAGGCAGAAGACTCCCTGCTTTGCCCGAAACACACATAGTTGTAGCATCAACTACCCAGATTGTCGAAGATTTAAAGAATGCCTTTCTTTTTCTTAAAGACAAATACCAAAATCACTTACCATCTTCCATAACAGTAATCACCGGGCCAAGTCGTACAGCCGACATCGAAAAAACCCTGGTTATGGGAGCACACGGACCCAAAGAATTGTATGTTTTCCTTGTTGAAGAAAATGAATAAACCATTTAAATCAAATACTATGAACAGCGATTGGGTAAAAATCTACTCTGCCGGAAACCTTTACAAAGTAGACCTGGTAAAAGGCCTCCTTGAAGAAAGCGGCATTAAGAGTGAAATTTTAAATCAGAAGGACAGCGCTTTTCTTACCGGAGATGTCGAACTTTTTGTCGACACCAAAGATTTTGAAGAAGCTAAACGAATACTTGCCGAGCGAAAAGACTTTGAATAATTTCTTTCAGCGATCGCTTACCGCAGTAATCTATGGTATTGCTGTTTTGGGCTCTGTATTCCTGGGGCCGTATGCATTTTTTATGCTTTTTTTTCTGGTAAATGCCTTTGCCATCAGAGAATTTTATTTAATGCTTCAGAAAGGTATGGCGCTAAAACTAAATATTAGTTTTGGTGTGCTCCTGAGTTCGCTGCTCTATCTGATAATTTCGATATGTAATCTCCAAATACTTGGAAAAAACTACATAATTTTAAGTCTGTTACTTCTCTTATTCATTTTTATAGCTGAACTTTTCAGGAATCAAAAAAATCCGGTTATCAATATTTCAGTAATCCTGCTTGGAAATGTATATCTTACACTTCCTTTTAGCATGTTGAACAGGATGTTTACCTTTCAGAACAGCTTTGGGTCAGGATTCCCGTGGTTACTTGCCGGACTATTTATCATAATTTGGGTAAATGATACGTTCTCTTATTTAACCGGAAGCATTATTGGAAAAAATAAAATGTTCAAAAGAATATCACCAAACAAAACCTGGGAAGGAACTGCAGGTGGATTTTTCTTTTCTCTGCTTGCAGGTTTTCTCCTTTCGCGAATAAGTCAATCAATTGGAAGTTGGCAATGGGTAGCTTTTTCAGGTTTGATTGCATTATCAGGAAACTTTGGTGATTTATCCGAGTCCATGCTTAAGCGCAGTTTTAGTATCAAAGACTCCGGCGACATTCTTCCCGGTCATGGCGGACTGCTTGACAGGTTTGATTCACTGTTGTTTGCGGTACCTGCTGCAATTGTATTTTTAACGTTAATTAATTAAATGAGTTATGAGAATTCATAAAGAAGGTTACCCGATCATCACCGTGGTAGTATTGCTGGCCCTGCTCATCATCGCCATAATCAATTATTATCACCCCGATCAAAGCAATTATCATTTTGCAATTTATTTTCTGCTCCTACTTTTTGTGGCATTTATCATCCGTTTTTTTCGAAACCCCGACAGACCCCTCACAGTAAATGATTCGATGATTATATCGCCTGCAGACGGAAAAATTGTTGACATTGCCGAAATTGAAGAACCTGAATTCTTCAAGGACAAACGATTGAAAGTATCAATCTTCATGTCACCAAACAATGTACACAAAAACTGGTATCCAACCAGTGGAGCGATCCGTTTCTCACGACACCACCCCGGAAGATTTCTGGTTGCCTGGCATCCAAAATCTTCAGAGTTGAACGAGAGAACTACTATTGTTATTGAAAAAGACACCGGCACACAAATTCTTGTCAGACAGATTGCCGGTGCTGTTGCCCAGCGCATTAGCTGTTATGCCAAGGTAGATAAAAATGTAACTCAGGGCGAAGAATTAGGATTTATCAAATTTGGATCGCGTGTTGATATTTTCCTGCCTCTGGGAACGGATGTAATGGTTTCACTCAATCAAAAAGTAGTCGGAAGCAACACCGAGATAGCAAGATTATAAACTGTGAATAACATGTCTTTTAAAATCACAGTTTTAGGAAGTGCAGGAGCCATACCTACAATTAACCGTAATCCTTCCGGAATGGTTGTAGTGATGAATAATCAATATTTTCTTATCGATTGTGGAGAGGGGACACAAATGCAGTTGCGCCGCTACAACATCAAATTTCAACGAATCAATCATATTTTTATCAGCCATTTGCATGGTGATCATTTCTTTGGATTGATAGGTTTGATTTCCTCCATGCATCTTAACGGACGTACCGAACCACTTAACATTTACAGTTTTCCAAAACTTCAGGAAATCATTGAAATACAACTGGAGGCGTCTCATACCCATCTGAATTATCCACTCATTTTTAAGCCGTTAACAGGGGATACCGAAATCATTTATAATGATGAGCATCAATATGTAAAAACGTTCCCCCTCAATCACAGTGTACCTGCTGTAGGTTTTGTCTTTACCGAGAAACCCAGGTTAAAAAAGATAAAAAAGACTTTCTTAGAAAAAGAAGATGTCAGCATCGATGAAATAAAAAAGATTAAAGCTGGTGCTGATTTTTATGGAAAAAACGGAAAGTTTTATCCAAACACTGCCATGACTATCGACCCGCCTAAACCCAGATCGTTTGCCTATTGCTCCGACACAAAATATGACGAGTCCATTATCGAACACATCAAAGAAGCTACTTTGTTATATCATGAAGCATCATTCGGCGAAGAAATGAAAGACATTGCTGAAGAAAAACTACATTCTACTGCACGTCAAGCTGCCACCATTGCCCTCAAAGCCGATGTAAAACAACTTATGATCGGGCATTTTTCGGCCCGCTACAAGCAAGCAGATGATTTATTGCTTGAAGCCACTGCTGTTTTTCCTTCAACAATTGCTGCAGAAGACGGTCTATCCCTTGGCCTGATTTCGAGCCAGACCTGAGTTAGTTAGCTGCCAACTGTTAATGAAAAATTTGCTTCCAAACTTATATTGCCAAGAGCATTAACAGTAACACCATTTCAAATTCATGCATTTCCCCGATAACATTTTGTTGTTCCTGCCTCTCCACGCCCAGTCACTGCTTTTGATAACCCGTTTATTAAAACAAAAAGTGCCTGAATCAACCGGGAATTGAATCAAACACTTTTTTGCGGCACGCAAATTAATTGCGAGAACCTTTAAAAACTTGATTGAGATGCATTAACCTATAATTGGAGGCATAGGTTATTTCTTTTGTTTTTGTAAAGCTTTTTCGGTTTCAAATACTTTTTCGAAATACATAGCAAACGAACGATAAAGAAAATGAGTCCATTTCCCAAATGGGACAATGAGTAATGCCCACTGCACCAGAACGATCATGTGAACCAAATAAAGCCACAAATTGTTTTCGATCAGGTTTAAATCTACAAAAAGTCTGACTATAAATGCAGTAAAACCAAGCAGAAACAACCAGATTACAAACAACCAGTCAGAGGGTTGCGAAAATTTATTGTTCTCGCGGTTTTTTTTCATACGCCCTCTTACAAATAAAAAGGTATCGACGAAAACCACAATACTTACCAGATAGCCCAAAGCAATAATAAAAATGCTCTCAGCCCTGAACCAGTCGAGTACAACTGTGGTAAACAGCAGTGACAGGTAACCTAAAACAAGAATCATATGTTCGAGCCAGCGGGTTCTGCTGTCATCACAGCCAAGCGTACGTTTTTGAGTAAACATGTGAACGAACAGATCGCCGAAGCTTATGAGATAGCTCTTCAAAGTAACCTTTTTGCCGGGTTTAAGAACGAGAAAATACCACATCCGGACCAGGTTTGGCAAAAGAATCACCAGAAAAACTGTCAGGATAGCAAAAAACTCAAACAGATGACCGAAGTGCATAATTGGTTCCAGCTCAAAGTTGTAATGTGCAGCTACACCAATAACTGCCAATGCAGTAATGACAAATGCAATGATGGTAGCAGGCAGAAATTTATATAGCAGACCTGATAAACCGGTCCAATCATATTTTGCAGTAAGCCACCGGCGCAGAGCCATCATCAGCTCACCTGGATTGGCTTGACGGGGACAAGACAGGGAACATTCGCCACAATAATAGCAGAGCCACGGATCGAGTGAGCTGGTAATTTTATCTTCCAAGCCGACTACACTTGCTCTTACCATCATTCTGGGAAAAGAATACTCTGGTGTTGAAAGTGAACACACAGCTGTACAATTTCCACAATTGTAGCAGGCGCTGAAATCAACTCCGCCATATTTTTTTATTTCTGATAAAAAGTCAGGATTTACTTTTGACATTTTCAACTACTTTTTTTTCAGTTCATAATAATAATAAGCATCGTCATCATCAACTTCACCGGTTACAACTTCACCATATTTTCGCATAGTCATCAGGTAATAGGTAACTTCATGCAAGGGTAATCCTGTGGCTGCTGCCAACTCGGGAATGGTTTTAGGCTCGTCTTCGAGAGCTTTGCGCAGTTGTTTGCGCATATTGGCATAAACCTTTTGGCGCTGTTTGGCCATTTCGGTAACCTGCCGTTTTTCCTTTATGATATTTATTGTTTTTGACATTATTTTTCAGTTTGATGTTTCAAAAAATTCCGTTCATTCGATCAGTGCATCAATCATGTTTTCTATTTCCTGATTGGTATAACCAATTAGATCGATGGCATCAACAGGACAAACAGGCAAACACATACCACAACCTTTACAGTTGGCTAAATTGACATGTGCCACTTCTTTATCTTCTACTTTGGTTTTGATAATTGCATCGAAAGGACATGCTTCAGCACATTTTCCACACCATTCGCAAATGTTCACATGAACCTTGGCCAGCGTAGGCTCAAGCTCTATTTCGCCATGGCTTACCAGGGAGCTTGCTTTGGATGCTGCTGCCAATGATGATTTGAGTGATTCGGTGATATTCTTTGGTGATTGACAGGTTCCCGCAATCTGAACACCATCAATGACTGTTTCGACTGGCCGTAACTTAGGATGTATCTCGTTGAAAAATTTATCCCGGCCAATTGGAATTTTTAAAATATCTCCTATTGTATTGTTTTTACGCGGTACCATACCTGTAACCAACACTACAAGATCAACAGGTATCTCAAGTTCTTCTTTTGCAGTAAGCAGATCCACTACATTGATAATTGTTCCCTTACCATTTTTAGAGATAACAGGTTCTTTTTTCGGATCAAATTCAATGTATACATCACCGTTGAGAGATGATTGAGTATAAAGCAATTCCTGCTTTCCGTAAGTCCTTATTCCACGGTTAAGATGGTATGACTTGATTTTATATTTATCGAATACTTCAATGGCTGCGTGAATAGCCGAAGTGCAACAGTAACGGGAGCAATATTTGTTCTCTCCTTTTATCTGCATGCTTCCAACGCAATAGATATAACCAATGGTTTTAATCTCTTTTCCATTGTAGATCAGTTTATCCTTACTGAGCTCAATCAACCGTTTGAATTGTTGCAGTGTAATTACTGAATCAACAGTTTTATAGCTGAATTCTCCCTCTGCTGGTTCATATGGATCAAATCCGGTGGCTATTAAAACCGATCCTACAGTGATGGTTTCATATCTGATTTCCTGCTCAAGATCAATATTATCGCATACTTCAAGGCATTTCCCACACTTTGTGCAATGCTCCATATCGATTGCCGGAAGATGAGGAAACTCCGAATCATAATTTTTATAGATAGCTTTACGCTTGGTAAGTCCAAAATTAAATTCATCATCAACTTCAACAGGGCAAATTTCAATGGCTTTGTCAAAAGCATCGGGGGTGCAGGGTTCAGTAATAAAGCGCGGAATGATTTTTAGCTCAAGATTATAATTTCCTACACTCCCTGATTTTGAAATTACCTGAGTTCCGGTGTACAACTTTATTTTAGGGTGATTAATAACATCTTTATAAAGCTCTGTGACGATTTCTTCGCCGGTTTGCTCCGAAGTAAAAAGTTTACCCCATTGCGAAACCCTTCCGCCAATAAAATGTTCTTTTTCGATAAGAAACACTTCAGTCCCCATATCAGCAAGCTCAACAGCAGCACGCAAACCAGCTACACCGGCTCCAATGACTGCCACTTTATTTGCGGCTTCAATTTTCAACTTGGTAAGTTCCTTGGACTCTGCAACCCGGGCAATTCCGGCCTTAACCATTTGTATAGCTTTTTCTGTCGCTTCGACCGGTTTATCGCTGTGAGCCCATGAACCCTGCTCCCTGATGTTCACCTGAACATAATTGTACTGATTTAAACCTCCACGTATAGCAACATTTCGGAAAGTTTGCAGGTGTAATTTCGGAGAACATGAAGCCACTACAATAGCATCAAGCTGATTTGTTTTAATATCTTCTTCTATTTCCTTTTGAGATGAATCTGAACATGCAAACATGGTGGTTCGGGCAAGAAATACACCAGGCTGGTTTTCAATATTCTGTTTCACTTTCTCAACATCAATATAATCGCTGATGTTGGAACCACATTGACAAATATAAACACCTATTTTCTGCTTCATGACAACCTCCTTATGTAACTTGCAGTTTCTGAAGATGCAGCGCCAGCCGAAAGTATTGAATCGGGAATGTCCATAGGTCCCGAAGCAGCACCAGCAACAAATACACCGGGAATGCTTGTGCGTGACGGATTGGTAAGCTCTTCTATCTGTTTAACATAGTGAAATGGGTCGGTCTCGAGTTTCTGACCGTTGAACATATCAGCAATCCCGTCAACGGCCAGTATGCCATTGGCAAGAACCACCATATCATGCTCGGACTCTTTGACTATTCCTTTGTAAACATCTTCGTAACGAACAATAAGGTTACCGTTTTCTTTTTCAGTGATTTTAGCTACTTTACCTTTTACAAAATCAACTCCCATGCTTCGCGCTTGTTGGTAAAATTCATTAAATCCTTTCCCGAATGCCCTGATATGCAAATAATAAATGGTTACATCGGCCATAGGTAAAGCACCCATTATCAGCTGAGCCTGCTTTATGGAGTACATACAGCAGATTTGTGAACAGATAGGATTCCCAACAGTGGCATCACGCGAACCAGCGCAAAGAACATAGGCAATATTTTCAGGCATTTTGCCATCTTTTGGTCGCAACACTGCATTGAATGGCCGCGTAGGCACCAGTTGACTTTCCATTTGCAATGCCGTTACTACATTTTTATATTTTGAATAGCCGTAATTGGGCAATTTGATTGGATCGATCATGTCGTAACCTGTAGCGACGATAACTGCTTTTACTTCAATCGGTATAATTTCCAGTTCC
>RZYY01000091.1 GCA_009930115.1 Sphingobacteriia bacterium
GGAGTACAGGGTGACGGCACCTGGTTCGTGAATGGATTGGGTAATACAACACAATATGGTTATCCAATTGATTTTGGCGACGGTGGCTCATGTGCTATTTCTGTAATTAACCCTGATGCATTTTTTTACAGCAACAGCACAGGAGTAATTGAGCGTTCTGATGATGAAGGCCAAAATACTTCCTTCAATTTTGCCGGACCTACATCAAACCTTTTTATTACACCAGCTGCATTATGGGAAAGTTTTGAAAGTGAAAACTCACGTGATTCCATCACTTTTAAAGCTCTTCAAACTTATTATCAGGGAGATGTGCTGTTATGCAGAAGTGATAACGCTGGCTTTGGACTTGATGCAGGCTATCCTTTCAATTATGTACTTGAACAGGATTCACTTGTTGCTGGTGATTCTCTTCGGATTAAAGACATCATTCAGTCAAAACTTTTTGTGGCAACACATAACGCTGTATATATGACCAAAGATGCCGTGAAATTCGATAAAGATACCGAATGGTGGCAAATTGCCACGGTTGCTACAGCCAATGGCTCTCCTTCCTGTATGGCCTATTCAAAAGACGCAGACCATCTATTCATAGGGACACAAACAGGAATAATTATGAGAATTGCAAACATTGCACTTGCGTATAATTATGACCGGGCTGATGTAGCAAGTCCTTATTGTATCATTTCTACGGACATAATTCAAATCCCGGAATTCACAGGCAGATTCATTACTTCAGTTTCAGTAGATCCAAACAATGAAAATCACCTGATTGTAACTCTTGGAAATTATGGAAATCAGGGATATGTTTACAGAACAACCAATGCCCTGGCTTCACCTGCTTCCGACATTGTCTTCACCGATATTACATCTAATTTGCCAAAAATGCCTGTTTACTCCTCTCTGATTGAAATGAATAATTCCAGTATCGCATTAATCGGCACTGAATATGGCGTTTACACTACATCTGATCTGAGCAATCCCAGTCTGACCTGGATGGCTGAAAACAATGGTGTAGGTATGATACCCGTATTTCAGATTAAACAACAAATAATTTATAAGAATGAGATAGTTATTCCAAGCGAAGATCCTACCACTCCTCCACTTGTGTATCCAAAAGTTGACAATTGGGGTACTATTTACATCGCTACTTATGGAAGAGGAGTTTTCAGAGACGACACTTATGAAATAGTGGGAATCAATGATCCGGAAACATCTGGAAATACTGTTTACAAAACGCTCTCGGTTTACCCAAATCCCGTAAACAACGAAACAACTTGTTCTTTTGAACTGTTTCAGGGTGGGGATTTAACTTTATTGGTTTATAGCAGTGATGGCCGATTAGTGAAAGAATACAACGCCGGTATGGTTGCAGCCGGGAAACAAACTATCAGGCTCGATTGCTCAGAGTTAATCAATGGAGTGTATATCGTGAAGGTTAAAACCGGAGAAGAATCTTTTACTTCCAAAATGATCGTACAGTAATTAACCAAATAACTAATGATAAAAAAAGATAGTCATATGAAAAAATATTTTATAACCGCAATGTTCCTTCTGGTTGCATTTTCTATGATGGCCCAAATAAAAGTGGTTCCTCCGGTTCTTGTGGCTCCAAACGATGCCGCCGTTAACCAGATGCCTGATGTTTTGCTCAACTGGGATGCTGTGATTGATGCAATGGCTTATGAGCTGCAGCTCAGCGAAGATGAAGGTTTTACCTCTGTTATTATGGATACCATTACCAGTCTTACTGCAGTAAATTCATCACTCCTCCATTTTAGTACAGAATACTTTTGGAGAGTTCGTACAAAATATGAAGGAAATATCAATTCAGACTGGTCTGAACCAAGATCATTTACCATATTTACAAAATTTGATCTTTTCAGACCTAATGATAATGCTGATGATCAGATGCCGGATGTTGAGCTCCAATGGCGCGACAGGGTGGGGCAATTGGAAATTTCAGGAGTAGAGTTTTTTGAAATTCAGATTGATACCGTTGAAACGTTTGATTCAGAGTTTATTATAAATCTTACCGTTAATGGTGATGTGTTTAAAAAACCACTTGCCAATCTCTATTTCGGAACTACCTATTACTGGAGAGCACGGGCAGGTCATTCCAACGATGTATCAGGCTGGAGCGATGTAAGGACTTTTTCGACGCTTTCTCAAATCGAACTCAAAAAACCTGATAACAACAGTGTTGATAATGATTTAAATGTCAATTTGCGCTGGGATGACATTTCGGGATTAACCAAATATGAATATCAGGTTGATGACAATCCGGAGTTTTCATCCCCTGATGTTGAATTGTCTGAAAATATTATTGAGCCTGCCAAAAATCTGCATTACGGAACACAATATTTTTGGAGACTCAGAGGCCGTCACGAGTTGGATACAACGCAATGGTCTGAAGTTTGGAATTTTACTACTTTCGTTGCACCAGTACTAACAACCCCTGCTAACGGAGATACAGGTATCATACTGCGTCCCCAATTAAAGTGGAATCAAATCATGGGTTCTTCAAAATATGAAATTAATTACAGTAAAGATCAGACCACACTTGGCGAACATGTTTATTATAAAGATGCTTTTGATAATGAATTGCCATTACTCAACATCAACATAGATCTGGAAACTGAAACAGTTTATTACTGGCGGGTCAGGGCCATGAGTGCTTTGGATACAAGTGATTATAGTGAAGTATGGTCATTTACCACAATCCCTCCGGTTGGCATGGACGAGTATTTTACTGAAGCTGGTCTGGTTATTTATCCAAACCCTGCACAGGAAATAATCAGTGTTCAACTCAACAGTGAGAATCAGTCAGATTTGTTTTTCACACTTTATGATTTGCTTGGACAGGCAGTGGTTTCAGAAAAACTCACATTTGTGCCCGGGCAGAATCGTTCTGAAGTACTATTAAAAGATATCGCCAACGGTATCTATCTGCTTGAACTGGTGAAAGATAATAATGTATATACCAGCAAATTAGTTATCAGCAAATAATCTGCTCCTAATAATAAACACCACAAAAAAAGCCGTTCTTAATCAAGAACGGCTTTTTTAGTAAATGAATAGAGAGGTTTGTGAATCAGCAACCGAGCGTAGCAACCATTACTGCTTTAATAGTATGAAGGCGGTTTTCGGCCTGGTCGAATACAATCGAATGACCGGATTCGAAAACATCTTCGCTCACCTCCATTTCGGGAATGCCAAATTTTTGGAAAATTTCTTCACCAACTGAGGTTTCTCGATTATGGAAAGCAGGCAGGCAATGCATGAATTTAACCGATGGATTCCCTGTTTTTTTAACCATTTCCATATTAACCTGATAAGGCTTCATCATGTTGATCCGGCGATTCCATTCTTCTTCGGGTTCTCCCATTGATACCCAAACGTCTGTATAGAGGAAGTCAACGTTTTTAACTCCTTCATCTACGTTGGTTGTCAGCGTAATTTTTGCGCCTGTTTCTTTGGCAATTTCCCTGCAGGTTTCAACAAGTTCTGCTGATGGAAGCAGCTCATTTGGAGCTACAGCTCTGAAATCCATGCCCATCTTGGCAGCTCCGACCATCAGAGAATTTCCCATGTTGTTGCGTGCATCACCCAGATATGCAAAAGAAACCTGGTGCAATGGTTTGTCTGAATGTTCCTGCATGGTCAGGAAATCTGCAAGAATCTGGGTAGGATGAAATTCATTGGTAAGACCGTTCCATACGGGTACACCTGCATACTTACCCAACTCTTCAACGATTTCCTGCCCAAACCCACGATATTCAATCCCGTCATACATACGGCCCAATACTCTTGCTGTATCTTTCATCGATTCTTTTTTTCCCATTTGCGAACCTGAAGGTCCCAGATAGGTAATTTGTGCTCCCTGATCATAAGCTGCCACTTCAAAAGCGCAACGTGTACGGGTTGAATCTTTAGCGAAAAGAAGCACTATATTCTTGCCTTTGAGGCGCTGCTGCTCTGTACCTGAATATTTAGCCTTTTTCAGATCGGCTGACAGAGAGAGTAAGAACCTGATTTCTTGAGGGGTGAAATCCAATAACTTTAAAAAGTTTCTGTTTCTTAAATTAAATGCCATAATTCAAATATTTATTATTGTGGTAAAATATTGTGTTTTTAATTGATAATGAATCGATAATAATTTATGGGTTTTGGTTTAAATCATTACGATTCTTGTGCCACCATCATCAATGCCAAGTTTTGTAGTTTTGGTAATGATCGCGTCTTTTCCGCTATGCTCAACGAAATAAATCGCAGCACGTATTTTGGGTGCCATGCTTCCTTCAGCAAAATGTCCTTCTTCGAGATAGGTTTTGGCGTCGGCTATTGATAAACGATCAAGTGCCTTTTCCTGCGGAGTATTAAAGTGAAGGCAAACTTTGGGCACATCGGTAAGAATGAAAAATTTATCAGCATTGATTTGTGCTGCCAGCAGCGCTGAAGCAAGGTCTTTGTCAATCACTGCATCAATGCCCTGAAGCTTGTTTTCTTCAGCATAAAAGACCGGTATGCCTCCACCACCAACAGCAACGACAATTGTCCCTTCACGTGCAATTTTTTCAATGGATTTTTTATTATTGATAACCAATGGTTTTGGTGAGGCTACTACTTTACGCCAACCTCTTCCACGCGGATCTTCGGCAAATACAGCTCCGGTTTCCGCAGAAATTTTATCGGCTTCTTCTTTTGAATAATATGGACCAATGGGTTTTGTCGGATTCTGAAATGCTTTATCATCCTTGTTTACCAATACCTGAGTTACAATCGTAATTATATCCCTGTCAAGATCATTTTTCAGAAGTACGTTTTTAAGTTGTTGTTCAATTACGTACCCAATGAAACCCTGAGAATAAGCAACACAAATGTCGAGGGGCATTTCAGGCAGCCCATATAACTTGTACCCTGCTATATTGTTCAGCATCAGATTGCCTACCTGTGGTCCGTTACCATGTGTGATTACCAGATTGTAATCCTTCTCTTTGACCAGGGTTACAAGTTTTTCACAGGTTTCAAAAGCATTTTGTTCCTGTTCGTCAATAGTACCAATTTGACCTCCCTGCAAAAGAGCATTACCTCCAAATGCTACTACAGCTAATTTCCTCATATTGTTTATTATGATTGGTAAAAATTTGCGCAAAAATAAGCAAATCCTCTTGATTTGATTGTGCGTTTGAATAAATAACGCTGAAAAGATACCTGGTCAAGAAAGGTTTTTTTCTTGTGAATATGGGTCATAAAACCATGCAATTTTAAATCTAATCTGATTCTGTTCATGGATGTATTGTTGCATGAAGTTTTTTAAAAGGAGTATCAAAGTCTATTTTTAAGATTTTGGTTTTCTATACACACCCTTCTATGGTTATGTTTTCTTTCTCCCGTTACCGGATTATCAGAATCTTGTCCTAAAGTGAATAATAGTTGAGGTTTACGTAGTTGGGAGAAGAAATATTTTTAATCTCTGTGTTTTCCACTTGCATTGCGATCTGATTTCAGATTTTTCCGTTGATGTACAAATTATTATCCTATTTTTGACCATCAATTATGCTATAGTTAATCCGGCCGGAATTATTTTAATGGATGGCTGCTTTGAATTGACTTTGAGTAAGAGAAGGTGAATTATTAAACTTAAACATATTGTTTTGCAAAATTATGATTCCTTAATCTTGTCTTTAAAGCAGGGTTGATCGGATTTGTGGGTATTTTGTTAATGAAGGATTTTCAACAGGGGATGTATGAAAAGTAAAGCTGGTTTACACCCGACTGATAATTCTTTTTCAAGGAAATAATCCGGGACTTTTTGAAGCTCTGGCAAAGGTTTGAAAGAAAATCAGGATTTTGGCGCATAACATCAGGGCACTATAAAACAAAAAAAAGAATGAAAATAAAAACATTGTTCAGTTTTGTGATTACCCCGGCAATTTCTTTGATTCTGATCTTATTTTTTGATTTGGAACCCGGCAATAAAATGGTAACTGCAACACTTGCAGTTGCTTTTTTAATGGCTGTCTGGTGGGTTACTGAAGCTGTTCCGCTGGCCGTTACTTCATTATTGCCTGTTGCACTTTTCCCGTTGCTTGGAATTATGGATGGGAAGTCGGTATCTGCATCCTATTTCAATGATGTTATTTTTCTTTTTATGGGAGGATTTATCATTGCTTTGGCCATGCAGCGCTGGAATCTTCACCGTCGCATTGCACTGAGCATCCTGGTAATGATTGGAACCAGTCCGGGCAGAATTCTTCTCGGATTTATGTCAGCAACTGCATTTTTATCCATGTGGATTTCTAATACTGCCACTGCCATGATGATGATTCCAATTTTGCTTTCTGTGATTAATAAGCTGGAAGAAACTGTAGATGAAAATGTTATTAACCGATATAGTATTGGTTTGTTGCTTGGTGTGGCTTATAGTGCCTCTATTGGTGGAATGGCTACACTCGTTGGCACGCCACCGAACCTCTCTTTTGCCCGGATTTTTCAAATTTATTTTCCGGATGCTCCCGAAATTTCTTTTGCCAGTTGGTTTATGTTTGCCTTCCCGATCACACTGGTTTTTTTTGGTTTTGCGTGGGTATTGCTCTATGTTATGTTCAGCCCTTCGAAACATAAATGGAATAATGTGGATAAAAACTCACTTCGTTTGCAATTGATTGAAATCGGGCCAATGTCCTATGAAGAAAAAGTGGTTTTTGTCAATTTTATATCAGTGGCAATTTTATGGCTTTTCAGGGCTGATCTGAACTTTGGATGGTTTACTATCCCCGGATGGGCACAGATTTTCCCATTCAGCGAATATATCAACGACGGAACTGTAGCTATTTTTATTGCTGTTTTGCTTTTTGTTTTGCCTTCGAAAGCGGAAAATGCAAGCAGAATTATGAACTGGAAAACTGCAGAAAATATTCCTTGGCAAATTATTCTTTTATTTGGTGGCGGCTTTGCTTTGGCTTCAGGATTTAAAGAATCAGGGCTTTCAACCTGGTTTGGAAGCCAGTTGGTGTGGGTGGCTGATTATCATGTGCTTTTGGTGATTTTTTTTATTTCTTTTATGATGACCTTTTTAACCGAATTAACATCAAATACGGCAACTACGGAAATGATCCTGCCGATCCTTGCCGGTATTGCAATATCATCCGGAATTAATCCTTTATTACTGATGTTGCCTGCAACTTTATCCGGCTCAATGGCTTTTATGCTTCCTGTCGCTACTCCTCCAAATGCAATTATTTTCGGGACCAATCGTATCAAAGTCATCGAAATGGCGAGGGCAGGTATTTATCTGAATCTTGCAGGAGCGGTAATTATCACGGTAATGACTTACTTTCTTGCTATTTGGGTATTTGATATCAATTTGAATGAAATGCCGTTGTGGGCAGGAGCGAACCAGTAACTTATCCATCAATGGTTACAAAGCACAACGTTTAATGGATGTTTTCATTTAAAAACGTTTTGAAGCAATTCCGGATATTGGCTTTTCATTAAATCACTGCATTTGATTAAACTGATAGTTACATCCTTATGAAACAGCATTTTCCGGTGTCTTGAAAAAGCAAGTTTAGTATTCTGTAGTGAGATCTAATTTTTGTTTCAATGTAGAAACGATTGGATTTTTCTCGACAAAATGCTGATAAATTTCTTCCGGAGTATATGGTTTTGATTGCACAGCAGCAGTATTTAACAACACTTTCAAACGTATGAAATTGTTACTGAGTTCATCTCGCAGATAAGAGATCAGTTCCATCTTCAAAGAGTAAAGTTCTTTTTGCTGCAGTAAGTTGCTGACTTCAAAGGTGATTTCAAAATCCTCGCTGATATCAGGTTTTGTTGAAATGAGAGTGCTGTATAGGTTAGGATGAGATTCACTGATTTTTGCGGCAAAATCATTCCAGGCTTCATGAAGATGCTCCGGTTGGATCTTTCTGGCATTGATAAATTCATCAGATTCAAAGTCAAAAGTCTCTGTTTCATCGGTCTCCTGAGCTTCATCCGTTTGAATTATATCATCCTTTATTGAAATTGTGGACGGGATAAAGGCAGGCTTTTTTGGTTCATTGATATTTGCAGAAGTGGTTTTGTTTGGAGTTAATTTAGTGTTTATTTCTTTTGATACCTGTGGTTTAGGTGGAATAGATGAGGGTTTTGAAGAGGGTGGGGGTAAAGTGGTTTTTTGTGCCGGGTTGTCAGTTTTTTTGGAGGGAGGTGTAACCAGTTGTGTTTGCTTTGGTTGTAATGTGGGATAATTACTGATGGATGCAAGTTGCATCAGGGCAATTTCGATGTGTAATCGTTTATTGTTACTTAATCTGTATTCGAAATCAGTTTTCTGAATAATGTCCAGGGCTTTTATTAAAAACTCAGGGGACGTTTTTACAGATTGTGTCAGATAACGTTCCCTTATTTTTTCACTTAACTCAAGCAATTCGACAGTTTTATTGTCTGTGCAGACCAACAGGTCGCGAAAGTGTGATGCAAGCCCGGAAATAAAATGTTGCCCGTCGAAACCTGATTCAATCACTTTGTTGAATGTGAGCAGACAATCATAAATATTTCCATCAAGCAAAAAGTCTGTAATTTTGAAATAGTATTCGTAATCCAAAACGTTAAGATGTTCAACTACCAGCTTATACGTCAGTTCTCCTCCGGCAAAACTTGCCAATTGATCGAAAATTGAAAGTGCGTCCCTAAGAGCACCATCAGCTTTGGAGGCAATTACCGAAAGCGCTTCCGGTTCGGTTTTAATGCCTTCTTTTTCGGCAACAAAGCTAAGGTATCGGGTTATGTCACTTATGTTAATCCGCTTGAAATCATAAATCTGACAACGCGACAAAATGGTGGGTATAATTTTGTGCTTCTCCGTGGTTGCAAGGATAAACTTGGCATATTCGGGAGGTTCTTCCAGCGTTTTCAGAAATGCATTGAATGCTTGTTGTGAAAGCATGTGCACCTCATCAATGATATAAACTTTGTAACGTACTTTCTGTGGCGGAATGCGCACCTGTTCAACCAGGGTGCGAATGTCGTCCACTGAACTGTTGGAAGCTGCATCGAGCTCGAAAATATTGAATGAAGCACTTCTGTTGAATGAGAGGCAAGATTCACAGGCATTGCAAGGCTCAATGTTGTCGCTGAGGTTCATGCAATTGATGGTTTTTGCAAAAATCCTCGCACAAGTCGTTTTTCCGACTCCTCTGGGACCAGTGAATAAAAAAGCCTGTGCCAGTTTATTGTTACGAATGGCATTTTTCAGGGTCGAAGTAATATGATCTTGCCCAACCATTGAATCAAACGTGGCAGGTCTGTACTTTCGGGCAGAAACAATAAAGTTGTCCATCTTTGGTGGTTGAATTAAAGTCCAAAATTAGTCTTTTTTGCCTTACTTTATCCTTACGCTGACGGATAATCACTCACCAGTACCAATAGCTATTCAATCCTGCTTTTTTAAATATTCACTCCGGACAATTAAAGATATGATCGGACAAGACATTTCAATTGATCAGAAAGGAAAAAATGGACTACCTTTGCCTTGTTAATACATTTTACGGATGATCCTCATCTACACACAACGGATAACCAAGAGAGTCAGCTATATCTTCAAACTGTACTTCGAGCATTTGATTGGTATTCCTTATGAACTGACCTCAAACGGCGAAGCATTTGATGCTTATGAAGGCCCTAAACTAAATTATTCAACACGTCAGTTTAAAGACAGCGTTCAGTTTCATCCTGCCGAATTATTATTTAAGACAGGAATTGAAGGTCAGGAATTGAATGTTTTTACACATAACGGATTAAAAGCTTTTTACCCGGTTCATCAACAAAAAGCAGTTTTGCCATTTGATCCTTTTGCAGCAGCTTTTTATCTGGTAACACGCTATGAAGAATATCTGCCTTACCGCAAGGATAAGTTCGGGCGTTTTGATGCATTTGAGAGTATTTCGGTGAAATATGATTTTCTGCAAAAGCCTTTGGTCAATATCTGGTCGCAGCAAATAAAGCAGTTATTTCTTGAGAAATATCCCGATCTGAAATTCAAAAAGCGGTATTTCCGGTTTATACCAACTTATGATATTGATTCGGCCTACGCTTATCGCTGTAAGGGTACAGTGCGGACGGTTGCTGCAACCATTCGCGATATGTTGAAATTTGATTTTTATGAAATTTATGAACGTGCAAAAGTGATTTTTGGCCGGCAGCCTGATCCTTTTGATACTTATGATTTTCAACTCGCTCTTCAAAAAGAATTTAGCCTGCATCCGGTTTATTTTGTATTAATGGCTGATTACGGGCAGTTCGACAAGAATCTTCCTGTGGGTAATACTCATTTCCAGCACTTGATCAAATCGCTGGCTGATTATGGTGATGTAGGGGTCCATCCTTCTTTCGAGGCCAATACAAGTTTCCAGCGTTTGTCAGCAGAGGTAAGTCGATTGTCATCAATACTTAATCGTGAAATTACCAGAAGCAGGCAGCATTTTCTCAGGGTCAATTTTCCGATTACCTACCGAAATCTTATCCAGGCGGATATAACCAATGATTATACCATGGGGTATGCATCCCTGCCTGGCTTTCGGGCAGGGATTTGCGATACATACAATTTTTATGATCTTGACCTGGAAACTGAAACCATGTTGCGTATCCATCCTTTTGCAGTCATGGATGGCACTCTGAGGGATTATATGCTAAAAGAAATCCCTGATTCATTACAGATTATCAAACAGTTGATTGATGAGGTAAAAGCGGTAAACGGAACTTTCATAAGTTTGTGGCACAATGAGTCGCTTTGTAATCAGAAAAGATGGGAAGGCTGGCAGGCGTTGTATGTTGACTTGATTCGCTATGCAATGGGTTGATTTGTCAGCTGATCTGACCGTTATCAGCGAAAGAATAATATTTGTCTGCACCGATTATGATATGATCGAGTATATTGATGTCCAATAATTTACCAGCACCCACAATTTTATCGGTTAGGTTTATGTCTGCACTGCTTGGCGTCGTATTCCCGGATGGATGGTTATGACCAAGAATGATGGCCGTAGCACCGTTTTCGATGGCAATTTTAAAAATCTTTTTTGGGTCAACTACCGTTCCTGTTACTCCTCCCTGGCTGATAATCACCGTTTTAAGAACTTTATTCCCCCTGTTGAGTAAAATCACAAAGAATTGTTCATAATTTGGGTCAGATACATGCATTTGGAGCACCTCAAAAGCATCATGGCTTGAGGTAATGCTTTTGCGTTCAAGCGCTTCGGCACCTCTGCGACGACTGCCCAGTTCCAGTGCAGCAACAATGCTTATTGCCTTGGCTTCACCAATTCCCTTAAATTTTTCCAGCTCATTTACTGAGAGTTTTGAAAGTTCAATAAGGTTACCTTCCACGCTTTTAAGTATCCTTTTTGACAGGTCAACGGCAGATTCATTTTTGTTGCCCGATGCTATCAGAATTGCAATGAGCTCGGCGTCGCTGAGCGAATTTTTTCCTTTTAGCAGGAGCTTTTCCCGCGGGCGATCGTCTTCGAGCCAGTTTTTTATTGAAGAACGCTTCAGGTTGTCTTCCATAGTTTTATGATTAGCAGTTAAACAAAAAAAGCCTCTAATGCAGATACAATAGAGGCTGGCCAATATGTTGAAAATACTTTTACTCAGCAGCAACAACAAGCTTTCTGGAAAGCTTCGATTTCAGGTTGGCAGCTTTGTTTTTGTGGATAATTCTGCGTTTTGCATTTTTATCAATGAGC
This sequence comes from Sphingobacteriia bacterium, assembly GCA_009930115.1. Lineage (GTDB taxonomy): Bacteria > Bacteroidota > Bacteroidia > Bacteroidales > 4484-276 > RZYY01. The sequence goes on from RZYY01000091.1 coordinate 11,751, forward strand.
GACACCAGTTTGGGGTATTGCTCTTTTGCAGCTTCAACTTCGGTGAGCAGCCTGAATTTTTTGATTGCATTGCGCATGGTCTTCGCGTGATAGCGATTGCGCATTTGTTTCATTTTATTGGCTCTGATTCTTTTTAATGCTGATTTATGATTTGCCATTTATCTAAAATTTTAAAATTCAGTGATTATTAATACCAAAAATCAACTTTTTTAAGTCAAAATTTTGGGCTGCAAAAGTACAATTGTTTTTTTATTAAACAATAACTACATGGAGAAAAATCTATTTAACAAGGTAACTTTCCAGGAATTTGTCAAGTTCTGCAGGTGTGAAAAGCTTGTGTAAAACTATTCCGTCGCGGTCAATAAGAAAATTGCCAGGTAAATTACGGATTCCAAAAAACCTGACATCGCGGTCTTTCCAACTATCAATTACATATACATTGTTTTTCCAGGGATATTGTTTCTCATTGAGTGCTTCAATCCATGTTGAACGCTCCTTATCAAGTGCAATTGCATAGATATCAAAGCCATTTCCGTGTATAAATTCCTTGTCATGGTATTTATTGTAAATCTCCCGCAGCTTTTCGTTGTCCACTACACAATGATGGCAGAGTGAATTCCAAAGCATTACCATGACCATTTTTCCCCGCAGGTCACTCAGATGGATCAGAACGCTGTCGGGATCATAATTAACAAAATCACCCAGATCGTTGCCAATCTCATTTCCAACCACGATTTCTCCGGGTTTGGCAGAAGTGGTTGTTTGACTTTTTGAAGGTTGATTGATGGTTGTTTGCGGTGTCTGAGCTGATGCAGTGGCCTGTGGCTGTGTGCCCGGCAGGGCCTTGATTTGCTGATCAGCAGATTGAGTTTGTTGTTCAGTTACGATAGTTTGGTTGGGCGTTTGCTCCTGAGCAGCCGTTTGTTCGCCGGCTGTTTTGCTTTGGCCGGTGCAGGAAACCAGAAAAATTATAAAAGAAAATGATATCAGAAAATTCAAAAAATGCTTCATAGTTGTTTGTATTGAATAATTTTGAGTTGAAATTTTGGCAAAATTAGAAATTCTCTGGAAAATGATGAATTCAATCTTTCCCAAATTAAGAATATT
>RZYY01000092.1 GCA_009930115.1 Sphingobacteriia bacterium
GTTGCACAGCCAAAAACAGGTAAAACAGTGTTGTTGAAAGAAATTGCCAATGCCATTGCCTCAAATCATCCGGAAGTGTATATGATGATCCTCCTTATTGATGAACGTCCTGAAGAAGTCACCGACATGCAGCGCAGTGTAAGAGCAGAAGTAATAGCATCTACCTTTGACGAACCGGCAGAGCGACACGTAAAAATAGCCAATATCGTCCTTGAAAAAGCAAAAAGACTTACCGAATGTGGCCACGATGTAGTAATTCTGCTTGACTCTATCACAAGACTTGCTCGTGCATACAACACCGTTGCACCTGCATCAGGCAAAGTACTCACCGGTGGTGTGGATTCCAATGCACTACAAAAACCAAAACGGTTTTTCGGAGCAGCAAGGCAAATTGAAAATGGTGGTTCACTGACCATTATTTCAACAGCACTCATTGATACAGGCTCCAGAATGGACGAAGTTATTTTTGAAGAGTTTAAGGGAACCGGAAATATGGAATTGCAACTCGACCGCAAGATTTCCAACAAACGAATTTTCCCGGCCATCGATATTGTTGCCTCAAGCACACGTCGTGATGACCTCCTGCTCGATAAGGAAATACTTCAGCGAATCTGGATTTTACGGAATATTCTGGCCGAACGTACACCCATTGAAGCTATGGAATTTCTCAAGGATAAAATGAGATTTACACAAACCAATGAAGAATTTCTGATTTCGATGAACAGCTAACCAAAAAAATTGAAAGAACAAATTTTATTTTAAAATAAAGTGTTACTTTTGCGCCCCTAAAAAAGAATTAATTAGACATGGCAAAAAAATCAAAAGACGCAAGGATTCAGGTTATCCTGGAATGCACAGAGCATAAAGCCAGCGGGCTGCCCGGGACCTCAAGGTATATTACTACCAAAAACAAGAAAAACACACCTGAAAGAATGGAGTTGAAGAAATACAACCCCATCATGAAAAAAATGACCATTCACAGAGAAATCAAATAAAAAATACTTACTATGGCAAAGAAAGTTGTTGCTACCTTGCAAACCGCCGGAAAAGACTATGCAAAGGTAATTTCGGTGGTACGTTCAAAGAAAACCGGAGCTTATACGTTCAAGGAAGAAATAATGTTGAACGATAAAGCCCAGGAGCTGATCAAAAAAGGATAAAGCACCCGGCAAATCAACCAATCACATGAGCCTTTCCTTATGAGGGAAAGGCTTTTTGTATTTTTCAACAATAATCAATTATCAAATGGGAATCCTCGATTTCTTCTCGAAAAAGAAAAAAGAACAGCTCGAAACAGGCCTTGAAAAAACCAAAAGCAGCGTTTTCTCCAAAATAACCAAAGCTATTGCCGGTAAATCAAAAGTTGACGACGAAGTGCTTGACAACCTTGAAGAAGTTCTGGTGACTTCTGATGTTGGGGTTGCAACAACCCTTAAAATCATCGAACGGATTCAGGCCAGGGCGTCACGCGATAAATACCTGAATACAAGTGAACTGAACATAATGTTGAAAGAAGAAATAGCAGCACTTCTGGCAGAAAATGACAATGGCGAAATCCTTGGTTTTGACTTTCCTAAACGCGAACTACCATATGTGATCATGGTTGTTGGAGTAAATGGCGTTGGAAAAACTACCACTATCGGAAAACTGGCTTACCAGTTCAAACTGGCAGGAAAAAAAGTCTTGCTTGGAGCTGCAGACACTTTCAGAGCTGCAGCAGTGGATCAACTAACCATCTGGTCGCAAAGAGTAGATGTTCCGCTGATTTCCCAGGGCATGGGTGCTGATCCTGCTTCGGTTGCCTTTGACACACTCCGGTCAGCTGTAGCCAATAATACAGATGTTGTTATAATTGATACTGCCGGACGATTGCACAATAAGGTAAATCTGATGAATGAGCTGTCGAAAATCCGAAATGTGATGAAAAAAATCATCCCTGACGCCCCTCATGAAATACTCCTGATCCTTGATGCTTCAACAGGACAAAATGCTATTGAACAGGCCAAACAATTCACGGCTTCAACCGAAGTAAATGCCCTTGCACTGACCAAACTCGACGGAACAGCAAAAGGCGGCGTAGTTATCGGCATATCAGACCAGTTTAAAATTCCGGTGAAATACATAGGAATTGGCGAGAAAAAAGAAGACCTCCAATTATTCAACAAATTCGAATTCGTTGATTCTCTTTTCCAGGCTTAATTTTTTAATGAATTGACAAGCAGATCAAAACACAACGATGTAAGCATCATCACTCTGGGTTGTTCAAAAAACACAGTTGATTCGGAAGTACTGATGCGCCAACTGCAATATGGCGGAATTAACGTTAATCATAATCCCGAAGAAGTAAACGCCGGAAAAGTGATTATCAACACCTGCGGGTTTATCAATGATGCCAAAGAAGAATCCATTGAAACAATATTGAAATTTGCCAACATCAGGCGGGAAGGTAAAATCAGCAAGCTGATCGTGATGGGATGCCTGTCACAGCGCTATCGTAAAGAGCTGCAAACTGAAATTCCTGAAGTTGACCATTTCTTTGGTGTGGATGAATTGCCTCAAATTCTTGCTACTGTTGGTGTTAATTACCGTAAGGAACTTATTGGCGAACGGTTGCTTACCACCCCTTCCCATTATGCCTATCTTAAAATATCAGAGGGATGCAACCGCAAATGTGCCTTTTGCGCCATCCCGCTTATTCGCGGAAAACACCATTCGAAAACCATCGGGGAAATTATTAGCGAAACAAAATTTCTCGCAGCAAACGGGGTAAAGGAATTAATGATTATCGCTCAGGATACTACCTATTATGGACTTGATATTTATGGGAAAAAGAAACTTCCTGAATTACTTGAAAAACTCACTGAGGTTGATGGTATAGAATGGATCAGACTGCATTATGCCTATCCTGCCGGGTTCCCTTCCGGCTTGATTGACGTAATGCAATCTTCTTCAAAAATATGCCATTATCTTGACATTCCGGTTCAGCACATCAGCGATAAGCTGCTCAAATCCATGCACCGGGGACACACCGGAAAACAAACCCGCCGGCTCCTCGAACAACTGCGAAAACAAATACCAGATATCGCCATCAGAACAAGTATTATCGTTGGATTTCCCGGAGAAACAAAAGCCGATTTTGAAGAACTGAAGAATTTTGTCAAAGAAATAAAATTCGACCGATTGGGAATATTCACCTATTCCCATGAAGAAAATACTGCTGCTTTCAAACTGACTGATAATGTTCAAACTTCCGTAAAAAAAAATCGGGCGGACATACTGATGCAACTTCAGGAAGAAATTTCCCTGCAGCTCAATCGTGCAAAAACCGGAAAAGTAATCAAAACCATCATCGACAGAAAAGAAGGTGATTTCTGGATCGGACGAAGTCAGTACGACTCCCCTGAAGTAGATAACGAAATTCTCATTTCCGGCAGTTATTCACTGAACCCAGGAAATTTTTATCAAATCAAAATCACTTCAGCAGAGGCTTTTGATCTATTTGGCGTTCCGGTTTAAGAAATTTTTCTTACCTGATTTTACCTGATAAGCGCTGGGAATTAACAAAGAGATATGTAACTTTGCGAGTAAATAAAAAAATCATAATCATGAGAACTTTACTGAACATTGCAATTACACTGTTAATCATGGCTTCGTGTTCATTTAGCTACACCCAGTCAAATCCTGACAGCAAAAACGAAACTGACTCCAAAGACCGCAAACAGGGTTACTGGGAAGAAACCAGCGGGCAAATCAAAAGTGCAGGGTATTACCGCGACGACCTGAAAAACGGGAACTGGATCACTTATCACCCAAATGGGCTTGTTCACCTGATCGAAAGTTACTACGATGGTAAAAAAGAAGGAGCCATAGTCGAAATTGATAACCGCGGTTACCTGATCTCAGAAGCTTTTTATCTGAATAGCCAAAAGCACGGCGTTTCAAAAACTTACGAACGGGGTACCCGACTACTTCTTGAAGAAAATTATTATCAGGGAGTCCTCGACGGGACCAAAAAGGTTTTCTATTCAAGCGGAACACTTCAGGAAGAATCCAACTTTGAAAAAGGTGTTAAAAACGGAACTTCCAAATGGTATAATCAAAATGGTGAACTGATTGCAGAATACAATTATTTAGATGGTAAATTTGAAGGTATTCAGAAAACTTATCAGGGTAAAGGGATTTTGCTTTCAGAAGAAACTTATCATGATAATATCCGTGAAGGACTTTACCGCGAATATTTCCCCAGTGGAAAAGTTAAAACAGAAGGAAGCTTTAAAAATAATCTGAAAGACGGTTTATGGAAAGAATTCGACGAAAATGGCGCTGCGATTAAAGAGATTAAGTTTAAAGAGGGAATCGAAAAATAACAAATCATGCCGAGGCTAATCAGAAATCCTTTTGTAAAACTCACAGGTTACAATTGCTTTGGTTGCTCCCCCAACAATCCCGCAGGACTAAAACTGACATTTCAGGAAGAAGGTGATGACATCATCGCCACATGGACTCCCAAAGATCATTTTCAGGGTTATCATAATTTGCTCCATGGCGGCATTCAGGCTACGCTGATGGACGAGATAGCGAGCTGGTATCTTTATCTAAAAATAAAAACTGCAGGTGTCACCTCCAAACTGGAAGTGAAGTACAAAAAACCGGTCTATACTAACCGGGGAGCGATAAAACTCACAGCCAGACTAATCTCACACCGGCACAATCTGGTAAACATAACCGTGGACCTGACTGATAACGAAGGGAAACTTTGCGCAATTGGAACAGTTCAGTATTTTACCTTTTCGGAAAAAATTGCAAAGGAACAGTTCCACTATCCCAATCCTGATGAATTTTATTTCGAAGATTAATTCTGCAAAAAACTCTTGTTTTCTGACTAGTTTTCAACCAGGGATAGCAAGACATTTTGGTTTTATTTCTCACGTTAAAGCTGTCTGCAAAGTTGCTCGAAAAAGTCAGCCCAGGTAATGTTTGAATTCTTGGTACCCATTCTGACAATAATAACATTTTTCTCAGGAAAAACATAAATGTACTGACCAAGAATCCCTTTGGCAAAAATAGCTCCGTCTTCTTTAACCCGCCACTGGTAAGTATATGGATAATCTTCTGAATCTCTCGAATCGTTGAGGATACTCATGCTTCTTTTAACCCAGTCCACCGAAACAATCTGCTGGCCATTCCAGTTCCCATTATTCAGATAAAGTCGTCCGAACCTTGCAAAATCCAGAGCACAAGCATTGATGCAACAAAAAGCCTTGATTTGCTGATGTTTTCTGCTGTCGGTATTCCATGTTGCATTGGCCTCCATACCCAAAGGTTTCCAGATTTTTGTTTCGAGAAGTTCAGCAAGTGTTTGGCCGGAAGCTCTTTCAACAGCCATTCCAAGCAATTGCGTGTTGGCACTGATGTAATTGTACTTCTTATCAGGTAACTGCTCAATTTTTAATTTCCGGATATATCGCCGGAGATTTTTCCCGTAATAAAATTTGGCCATATCCGCAAACGGACTTGCGTAACCCTCATTAAAATCTATGCCTGAACGCATATTTAAAAGATGTTCAAGTGTAATCTGCCCAAAACGGGGATCAGAGGCTAAGAGTTCAGGAAGAAAATCCGTAACCGGCTGACTGGTAGATTTTATAAACCCATCAGAGATAGCAATACCCGTAAGTGCTGATACAAAAACTTTTGTTACCGAAAATGAAGCTATCAAGGAAGTTCGGTCGTAACCTCTGAAATACTCCTCATACATAATAGTATCATTTCTGATGATGACAAAAGCAACTGTATGATTCTTTTGTAAAAAAGACGTCAAATCTTTAATTTTTTTCGAACTGACATAAGATGCCGGCAGATCGGGCACTAAATTTTGATCAGTCGTAGCGAATGAAAAACAATCAGCAGGAGCAGCTATACATTCGGCAGGAAATTTTTTGTAATCGCTGATATTGGCTAAATTCCAGTAAAAATATCTCCCCACATGACATGATCCCAGAGAGAAAAGAAAAGCCAGAGCTAAAAACTTTCTAAATGTATTCATTTCAGTCAATTAAAATCAACCCCAAAAATAATGAATGCAGTTAATCTGTAGTCAATACCTGATAATTTTCAGATTGGATCAAATCATGTAAAACTAATTTCTATTTTTGTTACCTGAAATTGACAAATAAAAAATCCATCAACATTTTCTATATATGGCAAATTTAAGTACAAATTACATGGGTTTTAAACTTAAAAACCCGATCATAGCAGGAAGTTCCGGTTTGAACAAAACTGTTGAAAATCTCACTAAATTAGAAAAACACGGAGCTGCTGCCGTTGTCCTGAAATCACTTTTCGAAGAACAGATTTTGCATGAAGCCAACAAAGTCATCAGTCATAACGACAACAGTTACTTTTATCCCGAAGCTGAAGATTATATCAACAACTACAGCAAAGAGAAAGATTTAAGCGATTATCTTCGTCTTATTGAACAGGGTAAAAAGGCTGTTTCGATTCCAATTATTGCCAGTATCAATTGTTTTACGGCTTCGGAATGGACATCGTTTGCCAAAAAAATTGAAAATGCCGGTGCCGATGCGCTCGAGCTGAACCTGTTCATATTACCTTCTGACACAAGAAGAGATTCAGCTGAAAACGAGCAGCTTTATTTTGATGTGGTTACTGAAGTGATGAAAAAAGTCTCCATCCCTGTTGCTCTCAAGATCAGTCATTATTTCTCAAGTCTTTCCAAAACAGCACTAAAATTATCATGGACTGGCATTGCAGGCATGGTGATGTTCAACCGCTTCTTTTCACCCGATATTGATATTGACAAGTTTAAAGTAACCTCAACACATGTTTTTAGCGATAAAAACGAAATATTCACACCGCTTCGATGGATAGCCATGCTTAGTGACAGGCTTCACTGTGATATTGCCGGATCAACCGGTGTACATGACGGTCCGGGTGCTGTGAAGATGCTTCTCGCCGGCGCAAAAGCAGTTCAGATTGCTTCCGTATTATACAAAAATGGTTTCGAAGCCATCGGGCAAATTACATCGTTTATCGAGCAATGGATGGAAAAACATCAATTCAATACAACGGAAGAGTTTATCGGTAAACTGAGCATGAAAGCAGCAGAAAATCCCGCAGCTTACGAGCGTGTTCAGTTTATGAAGCATTTTGCAGGAATTGAATAACCAGTTTAAATGAATACCGGCCGGCGTCGAGGGGATTTGAAAAAATCCCGGAACTCGGGCGGCCCTGTAAGATATTTGCCGGTAAAATCATCCATCGAATCAATTGTTTCATTCGATAAAAGATCAGATACTTCATCCATCGAACCACTTCCAATCATAAAGGGTATTTCATCTGTTTGAATAAAATCGCCCTTGAATCTTCCTACAATTTGATACTCATCCAGTTCCGTAACATGCTTTCCGGTTATGGCACAAGTTGCAAGCTGATCGTAAATATCCTCCTCAGTTGAAATAATTTTATGCGGAGCAGAAGTTAAATGATGTTGCATGTGATCGGTAAAGTATCGCTGCAGGTTCTCTTTCGACTTTGCAGAATAACTGTTGACAAACATCAATGCACACTGAAAACAAATGGCATATTCAAACATTATTTCCATTTTTCCGGAAACCGGATTGCGATGATACACCTTTTCGATCATGTATTCCGAATTTGTAGCCACAAGATCTTTTTCACAAACCTGACATTTTGTAAATGGCAAATTGGTGAGTGAATCATAAAATAAACGCGGAATTTTTATATGCGGATTTTGTTCTTTTCCCATTTTAATCGGTTTTGAAAAATGATTGAGACTAAAAAATCTATTTTCTGTTTAAACTTGCGAAAATAAACTATTATTTTGCAAAGCAAATAATTGACAGATGAAGATAGAGATAGACCAGAATGCAGGTTTTTGTTTTGGAGTGAAACGGGCAATAAAACTTGCCGAGGATGCACTAAAAGAGGGCAATGAAGTTTTCTGCCTTGGTCAGATTGTACATAATCAAAGCGAAGAAAAACGACTCATGGATTTAGGAATGAAAACCATCAGCCATTCCGATCTTTTACAGCTAAAAAATAAAACTGTGCTTATCAGAGCTCATGGTGAAGCTCCTTCAACCTATGACATAGCAATAAAAAACAATTTACACCTGATCGAAGCTACATGTCCGATAGTGCTCAGCCTTCAGCAAAAGATCAAAACAGCCTGGCTTGAGACTTCGCAGGATAACCGTCAGATAGTTATTGTCGGTAAAAAACAACATCCCGAAACAATAGGTCTGGCTGGTCAGACGCACAACGAAGCCATCATCGTTGAAACCCCGGATGACCTAAAAAACATTGATTCACAACGGCCGGTTTATCTTTTTGCTCAAACTACAATCAGTGAAGCATTTTTTGAACAGGTAAAAAATCAAATCATCTTTGAGCGCAACAGCATTGTTTCTGAAGCAGACCAGCGCTATTCAGAATCAGAAGAAGCTGAAGAAACATCGTCGCTTTTGTCGGTTCCTGCAATGTTGTCTGATAAAACCCGCCAGGCTGCAAAAGATGTATTTGTTCAGAAAAGTATTTGTAACCATGTCAGAACCAGAAGAGACGGAATACTTGAGTTTGCAAAAAAACACGATGTAGTTGTGCTCGTAAGCGGGAAAAATTCATCCAACGGGCAGTATTTATTTGATCGCTGTAGGACAGTGAACGAAAATTCATTTTTTATACAGGATGAAACAATGTTGCAACCTCAATGGTTTGAGGGTTGTAAATCCGCTGGCATAAGCGGAGCGACTTCTACCCCACCCTGGCTTCTGCAAAAAGTAGCCGAACAGATAAAAAAGATTTCAATATAACCAAAATGTACCTGAAAAGCCTTCACATACACGATTTTAAAAACTATCAGGAAGCAGAATTTGAATTTTCACCAAAAATCAATTGCCTGATTGGTGACAATGCTGCCGGTAAAACCAACATACTCGATGCCATTTACTACCTCTCGTTTTGTAAAAGTTATTTCAATCCTATTGACACCCAAAACATCAGACACGAGCAGGAATATTTTTCCATTTTAGGGGAGTATGTTATCAATGGCGATAAACATGATCTCCTGCAATGCGTTCAGAAACGTAACCAAAAGAAAAGTTTCAGGTTAAATAAAAAAGAATACGATCGGCTGGCAGACCACATCGGACGATATCCTCTGGTAATGATTTCACCCTACGATCGTGATCTCATTAATGAAGGCAGTGATATCAGACGAAGGTTTATTGACAGCGTTATCAGCCAGTTTGACCCAGTTTACCTCGACAACCTGATTAATTACAATAAAGCCCTGACACAGCGAAATTCATTGCTTAAAACATTTGCTGATAAAAACTATTTTGACCGTTCGCTTCTCGAAATTTGGGACCAGCAATTGGCCACCATTGCAAGTCTTATTTATCCTTCACGGTTGGCTTTTTTGGATGATTATAAACAAATTTTTGATACCTATTTCAAACTGGTTTCCGGCGGTAATGAAAGTGCAACCATTTATTACGATTCGCAGTTGCACGAAAAAAGCATGGAAGAGCTACTTGCAGTGAGTATTGAGCGCGACAGAATATTGCGATTCACCACAGCAGGTGTTCACAAAGATGATCTGATATTCGCTATTAAGGAACATCCGGTAAAGAAATTTGGCTCTCAGGGACAACAGAAATCATTCATTATCGCTCTAAGACTGGCACAATACAAATATATCAGCGAACTGAAAGGGTTCAAACCACTGATCCTGTTGGATGACATTTTTGATAAACTTGATCACAAAAGGGTGGAGCAAATCATTGAACTGGTTCTGGAAGATAATTTCGGTCAGGTTTTTATCACTGACACCCAGGCGGAGCGCATTGAGCATTTGTTGACGAAAGTATCAAATAATTCTACCATTTACAGCATAACCAACGGTAAAGCCACCTTATTATCAGTACATTAAAATAAACAATCATGTCCTATTTGCATTCCAATGAAAAAACACTTGGTGAAGTAATCAAAACACTGATCGAAAACTATCATATTCAGGACAAACTGAAAGAAATCAGGCTAATAGATGCATGGGAACAGATTGCAGGAAAAATGATTGCCAAACACACCCTAAATCTGAGTATAAAAAAGAGAGTATTCTATATTGAGGTAGATTCGGCGGCGCTCCGTAACGAACTGAATTATTCCCGCGAAAAGATCAAAACAAAACTCAATAAAAAAGCCGGCGAAAAACTTATTGACGAGGTAGTGATCAGATAAATCAGCGCAAATAAAAAGACTTAAAAACTTTTTTTAGGGCATTCTGAAACCTGTAACACCATTCCTTGTTGTATTCCCCATAAAGGAAAATAAAGGAGCTGTTGATAAAAAGACCTATCTGATACTGGTCGCATTGTTCATTGCAGCATTTGTAACCGGTAATTTATTTCATGGTATGGTGGATGCGTCAATATTTTGGATTAAAAAAAACCGGTGATAAACTAAAGTTTTAGGCACCACAAATGTACCTCCTGCTAACAAATCGTTCGTTTTAAAAGGAAACGATCGTAAAGCCAGAGCAGTAAAACTGTTCCAAATCCTATTCCTGCAAATACCATCCAGATGCTTTCAGGATGATAGGTATTCCAGAGATAGCTGGTTAGCTCCTGGTTTGTCAGGTTCATCAAATCTGCAGACTGGCTGATAAAATCATTCTGGGTAAAATTTTCCGAAATAGGCGGAATGTCCAATTTTCGTTGTGCAATTTCTCTTTGAAGCAAAGTAATTTTATCCGACATTTTACCATAAACATCACCTGAAAGAATACCTGCAAAAAAATTCCCGCCTGCCATTGGCAAAAAAGAAGCACCCATATATAAAGCCACTTTCTCTTTAGGTGCTATTTTCCCGATGTATTCCGTAATTTTCGGAGAACTCGCCATTTCTCCCATACCAAAAATCAAAATGGAAAAGAACAAAAAGAATGGATTATTGGTGTAAAAGGTAAGCACAAGACCAACAGTATTAACCAGAATACCTGACATCATCACATTGAGTGGTTTGTATTTCATGACAAATGCCGACACAAAAACCTGAAAAATAATAATATAAAAAGCATCAATATTTGTAAGCATTTCAGGGGCTATTGTTCCTCCAGCAGTTCCAGCGGCATGTGCAAGTCCCGGCCGGAAATCATGAATGAAATTATAAAGCACCGAAGTGTCCATCCATTGGTCAATAAAAACCGGTAAAGTGTAAAAAAGCTGATTGTACATTGTCCAAAATCCGGTAATGATAATCAAAAAGATAAGAAACCTGACATCACCCAAAGCAGTAATAATGTTTTTAAAAATGCCGGCCATTGATTTTCCCAACGGCAGCTTGTTTTGTTCACGGGATGGTTCTTTAAAAAAAAGTAACAGGATAATCAGGTTAACCACCGATACCAGCGATGAAGCAAAAAATACATACTGCCAGTCCAGCCCACGTAATTTCGAAGCGACGATCGGACCAACGAAAGCGCCAATATTAACCATCATGTAAAAAATCCCAAATCCTATGGATGAGGTTTCCGAATCAGTAGTTTTGGCTATTGTTGCTGAAATTACCGGTTTAAATAAAGCCGCCCCGAGAGCAACAAAAATGAAAACAACATACATCGAAGCATAAGAAGTGACCAGCCCCATCATAAAATAACCCAGAGCAAGAATAACATAAGCAAAGATCAATACTTTCCTAAAACCATATCGGTCGGCTATGGCACCAGTGATAACCGGAAGAAAATACAAAATCGCAACCACCGGCCCCATCAGGTATCCCTTTTGTTCCTGACTAAATCCAAGTGCTCCTGTGTCTTTTGATCCGGTGAGGTAGAGGGCAAAAAGCATGAACATGCCGTACCACGCCCATCTTTCCATTAGCTCCATAGTATTGGCAGTCCAATAGGTTCGTGGAAACTTTTTAAAAACCCGGCTTATTTTCTGCATGGTAAAAGTTGAATAACTAAATATTTGATTTACGATGGATTTTCTTGCGCTGTTTGCGACGAATGACAGACATGGCCAACAAAACAAAAATAAAAACAACCAGGCCGCCTGTGATTATTAAAATTAAAATCCAACTTACTAAAAGTGTGTTTTTATAATTTTCAGCCTGAAACGTTAAGTATTCAATTTTTTCATCTTTTTGATTATTAACGGGTAAGTTCACACCCATTTTTAGCTTTTCATGAAGTGCGATATAATCATTAAAATATTTGTCTGCACTATCGGCAACTTTCATTGCTGAAAAAATAAATACCAACTCTTTAAGATTCATCAGTATTTGCGGCTCAGATTCGATCTTACGTGCAAGCTCGATACTTTTCTGAGCCCATGAAAGCGCTTCTTCAAACCTGCCCTGGATGCGCAAATTATAACAAACTGAAGAAAATAAATCTGTTGTTTTCTTCATATCTCCCAGTTCATTAGCAATGGCAAGTGCCTGAATATAAATTTCGTTAGCCCGTTGATAGTTTCCTTCTTTTTCAAAAATCTTACTCATATTCATCATGGAGGTTATCATGCCTGAACGGTCATTTAGTGCTTCCCTGATGTAAAACCCTTCAGCAATATACGCTTGTGCTTTCGGATAGTTTCCAAGCCTGAAGTAAAAATCTCCAATATTGTTCAGACAAATGGCCTGTGTGTATTGATCGTTAAGATTTTTAGCAATTTCCAATGCTTTTTTAAAATGAAAAATAGCCAGATCGAATTGATCCAAACCGTGATAAACGACACCAGTATTAATGTGACAATCCATGATACCTTCGTAATCATGCAAGAGTTCATTGAT
>RZYY01000257.1 GCA_009930115.1 Sphingobacteriia bacterium
CCATATAATGACCATACATGACACTGAATAGCTGTTATGTCGCTGTATCCGGCAATCCATTTAGGATTTTCGACAAAACTGCCGAAATTAAGATAATCAAGTATTCGAACCGATCCATAGCCGCCACGGGTACATAATATCAATTTAACCTCAGGATCATCAAGCATTTCCTGAAAATCAGCCAATCGATCATGGTCATTACCTGCAAACTGGAAATACCGGCCAAGCAAATGTTTTCCGGTTTTAATTCTGAATCCCATACGCTTGACCAGTGCTGCAGCACTGTTAACAATAGCTGGTTCTACGTGACTTGAAGGTGAAACAAGGCCTATGTAATCACCCTTGTTCAGTGATGGTGGTGTAATCATAGGGAAATCCGTTTTTTTTTGTAAAAATAGAATTCCCATAAAAATCAACCTAATAAATGAAATGTCCGGAAAACATAATATTTTAGCCGGAAAATTTAAAAAAATGGTATTATCAGGAATAGACTGGATTATTATTGCGCTGTTTTTTCTGGTTCTGATCGGAATTGCTTTACTTTCATCAAAATCAGCCGGCAAGGGATACAATGAGTTTTTTCTATCCGGGAGAAATATGCCCTGGTGGTTGCTCGGTGTAAGTATGGTTGCAACAACATTTTCAGCAGATACACCCAACCTTGTTACTGACATTGTCAGGCAAAACGGTGTCGCAGGTAACTGGGCCTGGTGGGCATTTTTGCTGACAGGTATGCTGACTGTTTTTGTTTATGCAAAACTCTGGAATCGCTCTAAAGTACTCACTGACCTTGAATTTTACGAAATTCGGTACAGTGGAAAAATGGCTGCATTTCTCCGGGGATTCCGTGCCATTTATCTGGGATTTTTTTTCAATGTTATGGTAATTGCCAGTGTATCATTGGCTTTTATCAAACTTGCAGGTGTAATGATGGGCATTCCACCGGCACCAGCACTGATTCTTGCTGCAGTAATCGTAGTTTTTTACAGCAGCCTAGGCGGGTTAAAGTCAATTTTATGGACTGATCTGTTTCAGTTTGGCTTTGCCATGTTTGGTGCCATACTTGCAGCAGTTGTGGTAGTCAAAGGGCTGCCCGAAGGTGTAGATGGTCTTTCAGGTTTGTTTACGCACGAAAATGTAGCAGGCAAGCTCAACCTCTTTCCAAAAATCAGTCAGACCGATCTTTTTCTCTATATTTTTATCATTCCGATTGCTGTTCAATGGTGGGCGGTTTGGTATCCCGGTGCTGAGCCCGGCGGAGGAGGTTATATTGCCCAAAGAATGCTTTCGGCCAAAAAAGAAAGACATGCCATGGGAGCTACTCTGCTGTTCAATTTTTTTCATTACGCCCTGCGTCCATGGCCATGGATTATAGTTGCACTTGCTTCACTGGTCATTTTCCCTGATATCCAATCCATGGTGAATGCATTTCCTGGCGTAGCTGAGCAGTATATCAGAGAGGATTTTGCCTATCCGGCTATGCTGCGTACTTATCTCCCTTCCGGTTTGCTCGGGCTGGTTGTCGCTTCACTTATAGCTGCCTTTATGTCAACCGTGGCTTCACACCTCAACTGGGGGTCTTCTTATCTGGTCAACGATTTTTACTACCGTTTTTACAATCCGAAAGCCACCGAAAAACAAAAAGTACTCTTTGGAAGAGTCAGTACAGTACTCCTGATGATTTTTGGTGTATTACTTGCACTGGTGCTGCAGAATGCACTTCAGGCATTTCAGTATATCCTGATGATTGGTGCCGGAACAGGATTAATTTATATTTTGCGATGGTTCTGGTGGCGCATCAATGCTTATTCTGAAATTTCGGCCATGATTGCTGCAACAATTTTTTCACTGGCTTTTATTATTGTGGAGAACTTTTTCATCACACCATTATCCACTCAGGGGCAAATCGAAGTTTTTGGATTAGAAACAACTGAAACCTATTGGAACATTATCAAACTCGTGGGGGTAGTTATTCTTACTTCACTTTCCTGGATAATTGTTACTTTCCTTACCAAACCTGTTAATAATGAGACTTTAAGGTCTTTTTACAAAAGAATAAATCCTGGCGGACCAGGGTGGAAAAAAGTAGTTTCAGATGCTAAAAGAGACGGCATCGTCATTACTTCTGAAAAAGATAAATCGTGGGATGTTCCCATTGGACTGTTATGCATGTTGCTTGGCTCTTTTACGATTTACAGCGCATTATTTGCAACGGGGTACTGGCTTTACGGAAAAACTTTAATAGCTCTCCTGCTTTCAGGTATTGCAATTATTTCAGCATTTTTCCTTACCAAAACATGGAAAAAATTGAGTTTCAATTAATCAATCACTGACAACCAGTTTTTGTTTCATAATCTTACTTCCAGCCTCAAGCAAAACTAAATATGTTCCCGTGGAAATATTTTCTTTCCAGCTAATCTCATGTTTTCCCCTTTGATAATAATTTTTTGCAAGTTCGCTGACAATCTGACCCTGATTATTGATTAGTTTAAAATTCACTTCGGCAGGCTTTAATAGATAAAAAGAGCAAATTATTTCTCCCACTGAAGGATTAGGATATAGTGGATAAAACACCACATCAGGAGTATGACTTTGCTCATCCTGTCCCACAGGGAAAGGATATTCATAAGCACCCATGTCAATACAGTTTCCATAAATTCTTGGATTACCTGCAAGATCAGACGGGGGTATCATCAGTCCGGTTGTATCAGGTATACC
>RZYY01000258.1 GCA_009930115.1 Sphingobacteriia bacterium
CCTTAAAAATTCCTTATAATCCTTTGTTCTACCAATATTTCGCCACGCTGTGGCTTTTGCTTCAGGTGCGGAGCACCAAAATCTTTGAAGAAATACCCACCACAAACAAATAAAAGGTGCAGCGCACCACAATCTTTGATGCAAGGATTTGGGAGATAATTGCCATAAAACCCTGCATTAGGATATAATCAGATTCTTTTCAGAAACTTATTTATCAATGGATCAGAGGTTTCTCAGCAAGCCCTAATTAAGTACTTAGTTTAATCATCACATAACGAATTATTTATCAAGAATTTATTGGTCTAAATAAAGCAGATATCATTTTTGACTTGCTAAAAGCAGAAATTTAATTTTATCGAAAATCAAAAAGAAAAGAGAACAAAGATTACACTGATGATAATGATTTACACTGATCAGCGAAAATCAGTTGAATTCGCGTCATCAGTGTTCAAATTGCCTGAAAGACAATGAACAAAGATTGATACGTATCCCATTGAACACCTCAAAATATTTATTATTCCTTACTTCGTTCAGAAACTGTTTTGAAAGTTCACAAATTCCAGGTTTTAACGAAAAACGCTGAAAAATTCCATGAAATTCATTCATGAATTAAACAAACAGGCATCGTTTCATCTGACTGCAAATTTTTCAATTACGAAGCAGGCAGGTGAAATCGTTTGTCGTATCTTACACCAGATTGGCAAACCCCATGAAGGCAAGCGATAGAATTCCGGCAACCACGAGGGCGATGGGCATTCCTTTCATACCTTTGGGAACATTCATAAGCTCAAGATGCTCACGGATGCCGGCAAAAATAATCAGTGCCAGGGCAAATCCAAGGGCATTTCCAATAGCATATACCGTTGCCTGAATCAGGTTGAAATCCTTTTGTGTAATCAGCAGTGCAACACCAAGAATAGTACAGTTGGTGGTAATGAGTGGCAGAAACACCCCAAGTGCCTGATACAGCGGAGGACTCACCTTTTTGAGTATGATTTCCACTACCTGCACCAGCGCTGCGATTACAAGAATAAAGGTAATGGTCTGTAAAAAACCCAGTCCTAAAGGAGTGAGAACATATTGCTGGATAAGCCAGGTGACTATGGAGGAGACTGTCATTACAAAAAGCACTGATCCGGCCATTCCTGAAGCGGTAGAAAGTTTCCCGGAAACACCCAGAAAAGGACAAATGCCGAGGAAGTTTGCCAAAACGATATTGCTGACCAATACCGCACTGATAATCATTATAATGTATTCCATAACTTATCGAATTAGATGATTATACTCTTTTGGTTAATTTATTAATTAATGCGATGAGGAATCCCAGGACTAAAAAAGCACCCGGAGAAAGGATAAAGACAAGAATGCCATCGGTAGGGATAAACTTGAATCCGAAAATGGAATAGTTGCCGAGAATTTCTCTTACTGAGCCCAGGATGGTGAGCGCCATTGCAAAGCCAAGTCCCATTCCAAGTCCGTCGATGATCGAGGAAAAGATATTGTTGCGCGAGGCAAAGGCTTCGGCGCGGCCAAGTACGATACAGTTAACCACAATAAGGGGAATGAAAATACCCAGTTGTGCATGTAGTGCCGGGGCATATCCGGCCATCACCAGATCAACGATGGTGACAAAAGAAGCGATAACCACAATAAAGATCGGAATGCGAACTTTGTTTGGTACCACATTTTTTATCAAAGAGATAACGAGATTTGCCATAACCAGCACGAAAGTGGTGGCCAGTCCCATGCCCAGTCCGTTAATTGCCGAATTGGTTACTGCTAAGGTTGGACATGTTCCAAGGAGCATGACAAACACTGGATTTTCCTTAAAGAATCCTTTGGTGAAATTTTTCATTTGATCCATAGCTGTGCCTCCTATTTGATTTCGTTTGGTTGATTTTTTACTTTTCCATAAGCATCATAAGCCCGCTGAATGGCATCGCAAACCGCACGTGAAGTAATTGTTGCTGCCGTGATGGCATCCACATCTCCGCCGTCTTTGGCTACTTTGAGCTTAAAAGTATTGAGATTCTGGTTTTTGAACTGGTCTTTGAATGAAGCATCAGAAGCTTTACTTCCCAATCCCGGAGTTTCTTTGTGTTCGAGTACCTCGTAGCTGACCAGCGTACCATCGGGTTTAAACCCGACCATGATTTTTATCAGGCCGCTATAACCAAGTTGTGTGTATGTGTTAACAGCAACACCCACAACTTCGCCGTCTTTACTCCCTTCATAAAAAATGAGGGAATCGCTGCCTGTTTCAGGCATTACCGAAAACTGCCGTGTATCAGTAAAGCCGGGCAATACCTGTTCTATGGCTTTTTGTTGTTTCTGACGAGCCACTTCGGCGATAGGTTCTTTGGTTAACTGATATACCACACCTGCTGCCAGTGACGATATTGCTGTTACAATGAGCAATGTCAGAAACATGTTTATAAATGTAGATTCTAATTTTTTTGCCATTTTGATAATCTTTTAATGTTCAGGTCAATAGCTAAGCACCAAACCTTACGGGCTTACAAGTCTTATTAATTAAAGGTGTAAAGGCATTCATGATCAGGATGGCAAATGAAACACCTTCAGGGTAAGCACCCCAGAGCCGTATTACCATCGTAAGAATGCCACATCCGACACCAAAAATAATCTGGCCTTTGGGGGACATGGGCGAACTGACCATGTCGGTGGCCATGAAAAAGATACCAAGCATCAG
>RZYY01000093.1 GCA_009930115.1 Sphingobacteriia bacterium
TTTGTGAAACCCCGACAGGTGAAACTAATTTGTGCATTGGCAACGAACCAACAGATTACACTACTACCGGAGCTGCTAATGCTGAAGATTATCTCTGGCAACTGACTCCTGCCGAAGCTGGTGAACTTACTTTTACTGGTTCATCGGCAAACATTGTCTGGAATGAAAGCTGGACCGGAGTTGCTCAGTTGACTGTCTATGGTATAAATTATTGTGGAAACGGGGAGATTTCTGAAGCTCTCAACATCATGGTAAACGACCTGCCTGCTGTTCCAACCCAGCCACAGGGCGAAAATGACTTCTGTATAGGGGTTCAGACAACCACTTACCAAACCACCGAAGCTGCTTACGCTGATGATTATATGTGGGAGTTACTCCCTGCCGAAGCAGGAACGCTTGTAGCAAACGGTTTATCGGCTGAGGTTACCTGGGCTGAAGGATATGCAGGACAAGCTGAGGTACATGTTAAATCTGTCAACAATTGTGGCGAAAGTGGGTTTTCCGATGCTCTTGGAATTACTATTCATCCTATGCCTGAAGTGCCTGCTCAACCCACCGGCGAGCTATCTTTGTGTGAAGATAATGCCAATACAACCTATACCATTCAGGAAGCAGCCAATGCTGATGATTATACCTGGGAATTACTCCCAGCCGAGGCTGGAACCATCACTTCAGCAGGTGTTACTGCAGAGGTTCAGTGGACGACAGGTTTTTCGGGAGAAGCTATGGTGCATGTGAAAGCAATAAATGATTGCGGCGAAAGTGAGTTTTCAGAAGCGCTTACACTTAATATTGCTCCAAAGCCTGATGCTGCCGGTATCGTAACAGGTAAAGCTGAAGTTTGTCTGGAAACTACCGAAACCTTCACGGTACCTGAAATCGTTCATGCAACATCAGCAGAATGGATCATCGAACCTGCTGAAGCGGGTACATTGACACCAAATGGAATTTCCTGTGACATTACTTTTAATGGCCCCTGGGTGGGAACTGCCATATTAAAAGTCAGAGGAATGAATGACTGTGGTTATGGCGAATGGTCCCAGGGATTCAGCCTTCTGGTTGAAGATTGTACAGGTATCACTGAAAATGAGAACAACACAATGCGTATTTATCCTAATCCAAACAGTGGTGTTTTCACCCTGAATCTGAGCGGTCAGGATGTTGTAAGTATTTCACTTGTCAATGCTTTAGGCAAAGTTGTTTATCAGGAGCAGGAAGTCCGGATCAACGGCAGTTTCAGTAAGTCAATAGAAACAAGCGGACTATCACAGGGTGTTTATTACCTGACCATAAATGGTATAACTTTGAACAAAACTGAAAAAATCATTATCCGTAAATAATACAGTTTTGGTTCCGAACAAAAAAAGGACTTCAGATTACCTGAGGTCCTTTTTTTTATTTCCTGAGTTTTGTCCCGGAGCCAATACTTTATGTATTTTCCATTATTTGCCCTGATTTTTATACTCTTTTGAGGTCTATTGTTCAAAAATGAGAAGCTGGTTGTTTCAAAAGCATTCAATTTCAGGTTTTCAACCATAAAGGACAAAACAAACTTGTAAAACAGCCACTTTATACTGTAAAAGTTGATAAAGAATTATTTATCAAGCATTTTAGTCCATTCCCGCGTTTTACGGTTTTTCCAGTCACCTTTATGGTAGGCATAGCTGATGATAAGAGGAAGGATAGATGTTGCTTCGGCATATACCATTTGTTCGAAAACGGTATCGACTTTGCCCCAGGAAGCAGCTTCTTTCAGTGTTGAACTGGAGCAGGCACCATCTCTTGAATCGGCAACGGTAATTTGCACAGCATATTTATGCATGGGTACCTCATTGCCAAGGATTTCAGCACATACGACAGTGTCCTGGGCAAAATTTTTGGGGACTCCGCCTCCAATCATAAATAATCCGCTGGTTCCGGCTGCTATTTTTATTTTGGTAAGCTCAAGAAAATCTTTAACTGAGTCAATGGAGACATGCTTTTCTGGTTTCTCCCACTGATGTTTAACGAGACCAAAACCTGCACTGGAGTCAGAGAAAGCCGGGCAGAATATGGGCACGTTGTGTTCAAATGCTGTTTGTACCAGTGAGTCTTTTTTTACGGAATGTTTAGTGAGATAACGTCCCATTTCGCGGATGAACTCCCTTGAAGAATATGGGCGCGGTTCCAGGTTGTCAGCAATCATCTTGGTGGTTTCATCACACTTTTGCAATTCTTCCTCGTCAATATAGGTATCGTAAATTCTGTCGATATAGAGAGATCGCAGAATTTTATCGTCAACCCAGGGTGAGCCTTTGTAATGCTTAAATCCCAAAGCTTCAAAAAAGTCCATGTCAACGATGGAAGCTCCCGTAGCTACCACGGCATCAATCATATTATGCTTAATCATATCCACATACACCTGCATACAGCCACCTGCACTTGTACTTCCTGCCAGGGTGAGCCATATTGTGCAGTCGGTATCTTTAATCATGCGCTGGAGAATATCAGCTGCCGAAGCGGTATCACGTGATGTGAACGACATTTCCCGCATGGCATCAATAATTGGTGTAGCATCAAACGACTTGATGTCAACGTGTTTTACTGTTTCTTTTAATAATTTTTTCTTTTCCATGTTATGTTCGTTTATTTTGAATAATTATCTGCCTGTTTGAAAAGCATAGCTCAATAGCTTGTAAATCAGTTTTGATGCCATAAAGTCCGGTGCTTTGTTTGTTTCAGACGGAGCCAGTTCAACTACGTCAAATCCAATGATATTTCTTTGTCCGGCAACGAGGCGCAATAAGTCAATAACATCGTACCAAAGCATTCCGCCTGGTTCGGGAGTACCTGTCGATGGCATTATTGACGGATCAAAAACATCCAGGTCTATGGTGATAAAAACGTTTTCGGTTAGCTGATCTGCCACTTTTTGATGCCAGTCACTACGGCCATGAATATGTTCGGCAAGAAAAAGCTTTTCCTGTTTTAAAAATGGTTTTTCAATACTATCCATGCTGCGAATTCCCACCTGAACAAACGGACATATTTCGGCTACACGCGACATAACACATGCATGATTGTATGGACTGCCTTCGTATTCCGGACGCAGGTCGGTATGGGCATCCAGTTGAAGCACAGTCAGGTTTTTGTACAATTCGGCATGAGCTCTCACAAATCCTGTTGTTACCGAATGTTCACCTCCCAGTCCGACAATAAACTTCCCTTGGTTCAGATACTTCAGTGTTTCCCGATAGACTGCATTAACCATTTTTTCGGGAGAGGATTTTTCAATAACAGGTGGAGCGGTAAAAATCCCGATCTTGTAAATTTCGGAGTTGGTTTCAATATCGTAAAGCTCCATGTTGGCAGAGGCTTCGAGAATAGCCTCCGGCCCTTTATCGGCACCTTTTCCCCAGGTACTGGTTTCGTCATAAGGTACCGGCAGAACTACAACCCTGGAATGTTCAAGACTGGTATAACCGGCATCAAGACCGCCATAATTATTGTGATAGGTCATACTGAGATGTTGTTGATATTCTGACTGCAAAGCTACAATTTTTATCGGCGTTTGTAAAAATAAGGACTTTACCTGAAATAAAAGTAACTTGGGGTTGCTGATAAACATTTAAATTCATGCAAACTAAAAAGATACCCTTCATTTTTCAAAAACAAATACAAGGAATTTTTAAGGTGCAGCCCCGAAGGACGGGACAGGCGAACCGAAATATTTGCTTTCAAAATGGACTTTAGGGTTTTGCATCAGCCCCTATTTAATCTTTATCAGTTTTCCGTTAGCTGAGTTGCTGTCTGAAATGATTCTGTAAAAATAGATACCGGCCGGAAGATTGGTACCTGCCTCTTTACTGAGATCAAGTTTAACCGAGTTCTGTTCACCTGTCGAAAAATGGAAAGTTTTGGATTGTCCGACGGGCTCTCCGTTGATATTAAAAATGCTGATTACAAAATTTCCCGTCTGGTTGGTCAGAATATTAAGATTTACGATGTTAGTGAAAGGATTAGGCATAGGCTGCACGATTAATATGTTTTCACTGTGATCAACTTGATCCGGGTCTGAACTGATATAATTCTGCAATCCAAAAAATTCGATTATGCCTGTCAATAGTATTTTTCGTTCCTCATTTGCATTTTCATCTCCAAAACTTCCAAATTCAAGGAGTGATCCCACCGTTTTATAAGTACTGGTTTCGCAGGCGGTCATGGTGTATATTTCCTGATATTCGTCAGCACGCATCACAGGGAAAGCTGAATCGGCGGGTTGAAAGTAGCAGGGCAACAGATTGTAGGTGCCGGTAAAATCGAATGAAAGCCCTTCGGCAAAAGTTCCGGCAAGGCCATTTAGTGTTGTGAAGTTGTACCAGTTAGGGACGGTAATTATTGCTGTTCTGAACCAGGGATGCACGGCAGTTTGCGGGTCAATGTACCAGGTTGTTGTTCCTTCCATGTAAAGTTTTCCTCCCTGATCGAGGTAATGTGCCAACAACTGACCTTCAGGCTGTGTCAGTGCCGTGTTGCCGTAAAAAGTCCCAAGGCAGAGAATCATTGCACGGTAAAGTTCCGTTTGTTCGGGGAGCGAATCCTGAAAAAGATAAGGAATGTTGATTGTAGTTAGGGTATTTTTGATGACAGAGACTGAGTTTTCATTTTTGGCTAAATTAACTACCAACAAGGGGTGCTGACCTATTGTCAGATTAAAAGAATCAAAAACCTGAACTCCATTTTCGGTTTCGATAAGAAAATCGAATTTGGCCACATGAGAAATCGGGCAACTGACATCGGCTGAAACTGTGAATGTATTTTGCTGATAAGCACCTGGTTGTATATTACCATAAGGTTTTGGAACAACAGTCAGCACAGTGATGAAAGGATCGTCGCTGGTTAACAAACCGCTAACAGAGAGAGCCTTGCTGGTGCCTTCATTGATGATAGTGAGCAATAATTCTGCTGTTTCCCCGGGATCAATGCGATGATTGTCCTGGTCATCAACAAAAATATTTTTTATGGCAAGCACCGGAGCCTGTATGGTAAAAGGAATTATTCCTTCTCTCAAGATCGTGTCTGATTGGATTTCCAGCACAGGTAAAAAAGAATATTGATCAGGGCACTGAGCCGAAACAAACATTTCAAAAGCTTCATTGAGGGTTATTTCTTCTCCGGGCTGGATATTACCTGCTGTATCCGTGCCTGTAATTACAGCCAGATAAGGATTGTTGGATGAAATATGTATTGTAACATTATTCAATACTGTTGATGAAATATTTTTTAAAGTAATATCCATTCTGGCAGTTTCTCCACTTTGAACAGGACTATTTTCGCCGGAGAAAACCGAATATTCAAAAGTAATTGCGTCACTGAGCTGCAGGGTTTTTTCTGCTGAGATTTCCTTGTCGTCAGTAACCTCGAAAGTTAGGTGATGAATCTTCTGGGAAGGCTCGGGGAAACCGCTGAGGAATCCAGTAGAAGTAAGCGTGAACGAATCGGGTATCAGGTCCGGGACAAGCCTGATAGCATTAAATCCGGGTAATTTTATTGAATTTGAATTATCGATGAGTGTATAATCTTTGTTTTTCCCTTCCGATACTCCCGAATACCAAAGAATATCCTCGTCCAGCTCAAAACCATTGAAAAAATACTCAATTGTTCCATCGGGATAAAGTTTTACTGCAAATTCGCCATATCCGGCAGTGTGGGTATGATGCATGAGTGGCTTTTTCCATCGGAAAGCAGCATAATTTTCATTTCCTTCATACCAGATTCCTTCCGCACCTTTGGTGCCGTTGTAATATTCGACCGGATAAAACAAAAATGCTGCAATATTTTTCATTTCTCTGAAAAGCAGATAGCCATCATTATAATATGGCCAGGGATAAATGTCTTCTCCAAACATGATAAATCCTTTCTGATGAATGTAAAGCGTGCTGAATTTTTCTCCGTAAAAAGGAAATTCAAACTCAATCTCCTGGGGAGCGTATTTGAAATGTGGAGATTCAGGAATAAGTTCTTTTTGCTCAATCACAGGGAAAACGGATTCAAACTGTTGTTGATAATAGGGCGTTTTAAGATGCCAGCGGTAATCAGGAGTACCACCGCTAACCATCATTTGCTGCTGACAGGGTTGATTGGGTGAAACCGCTGGTAATTGCGCTGTGGTGATTACCGGCGGATTAAACTGCAGGGTATGGATTACCGACAAACGTGTGGTCTGATTGTTTTGCAAAGGTTGGTTTGTATTGGTACATGGAATAATAGTTATACCTGATGTGTAATCAACAAGACCGAAAGAGATGATTTCACCTGAACCTTCATTTTGTGGGTCGTTTTCATTAATTTCCACAAAAAACTTTGCTGGTTGCCCGGGCAGGGTGTAGGTCAGGAGTGGAGTCAGATCAAGCCCTATTTCGATGGTTTTTTTTAATTCGTCTTCTCTTCCTCCCTGCATATATTTGTGTCCTCCCTGATAGTTGAAAACCGGGAAAAAGAGGTGATGTTCAGGTTTCATATCAGAGGTATCCGTGGCGACGCCGGCTGAAATCCTGATTTTTTTTCTTGAGTCATGTTTAACCACCAGTTTCATGGTAAGCAGTGGTTCATATGTTCCTTTTACATCAAGGATGGTTACTGTTCCATTCCAGATACCACCTTCGGTAACATCGTCGGCAAGCACTTTGTACATCATATAACAAAAACCTTCATCAGCCCATGAATTCCCATAACTGTTGGCAAACCTGACTCCTCCGATTTCCCAGTCGCGCATATCAATTTCCCCGTCATTATTAATGTCAATGTGATTGGTATATTGACCGTCATTGTTGTAGTCGTAACGAATGCTGTCGTTGTATCCTACGATGGTCATGGCATGGGTAGCATAGGTCTGGGCAAAATTTGCAATAACTTTTTTCCCTGCTTCAGGACTGTCGGGTGGGATCGAACTAAGGTTCCAAGGGCTGCCAGCATTAAAATTGGCTATACCTCCGGTTGCTGCTCCTTCGAGATGATTAACCAGCCAGTGTTTCAGCGTGAGCAGACCTTCAGGGTTATCCACTCTGATGTTCCTCACTTCCCTGATACGGTTTTTCATAGCTGAATAATAAAAGTCGTAACCGCTTATCCATGTTTCTCCGTCATTGCTCATCCCGCCAAATTCTGCAACGTTGGGCGTGCCAAGGGTACGTAAAATTTCAAAACTGTGCATGTAATTCACCCCAAAGTATCCACTACCGCCACTCATGAAATTATAGACAAAATGAGTAGGATACTGATTAATATTGGTATCAGCAGGGAGTTGCCTTGCCCGGTTGATTTCATAAGTGAAGTTATACCCTACACCGGCCGACTGTCCGCAGGATGATCCTGACTGATTGAATACCGGTCGAAAATACGGCAAACTGTCGTTGTTTATTTTGGATGGCAGATCTCTGTTTTTCAGGAAATCAGGCAGTACGGCCTGAGGCAACTGCAAAAACCGGATTTTGCCCGCTTCGTTGAAGAAATGCTTTTCCTCATTGATTTGAACATCAGAAAAATTCTGGCAAAACAACCCTGAAACCGCCAGCACAAAATACAAAATGAATAATGAAATCCGCATCAGTAAATGCTTTTCAGTTAAACGAAAATATAATTTCAAAAAATGATCGAATTGGCTTCAAAAATAGGTTCTTTTAAGGAATAGCGGATTAATTCGCAAATACAATTTTTCATTTAAAGTGCTGGATTCGTTTTTTTAAACTATTGCAATAAAAAACGGTTTTCATTTGTTAAAGTGTTCGGTTGAAACTGATAAGAGAACGAACCCTGCATACAGGATGAAGGAAGAACAAACTTCGGAACAGATAATTAGCACTCAAAAGTTGGATCACACCAACGTGACATCCGGTGACATGCTTGAGGTATATGGAGCCCGAATGCATAACCTTCGTAATATTGATGTGAAAATTCCGCGCAACAAACTGGTGGTCATTACAGGTTTAAGTGGAAGCGGAAAATCATCACTCGCTTTTGATACCATTTATGCAGAAGGTCAGCGACGGTACATGGAAACTTTCAGCGCTTATGCCCGCCAGTTTATCGGGAATCTTGAACGTCCGGATGTTGATAAAATTGATGGCCTGAGCCCGGTGATTTCAATCGAACAAAAAACAGTTAACAAAAATCCCCGATCCACCGTAGGAACCATCACTGAAGTATATGATTTCCTTCGCCTGCTTTTTGCAAGAATCGGGGAAGCCTATTCCTATAAATCAGGTGAGAAGATGATCCGGTACACCGAAAAACAGATCATTGAGCTCATTCAAAATGATTATTCGGGAAAAGCTGTAAATATATTGGCACCCCTGGTAAAAGGTCGTAAAGGGCATTACAGGGAACTGTTCGAACAAGTGCGTAAACAGGGATTTCTGAAGGTAAGAATTGACGGAAAAATTAAAGATATTGCTTTTGGAATGAAGGTTGATCGCTATAAAACCCATGATATTGAGGTCGTTGTAGATCGTTTGATCATCAGCAATGACATCGTAGAGCGAATCACCAAATCTGTTCAGACGGCTTTAAAAATGGGAAAGGGAGTTATCATCATACATGAAAATGATAGCGACAATATTCGACACTTCAGCCGCCTGCTTATGTGTCCCGTAACCGGAATATCATACAATGAACCCGAACCAAATACTTTTTCTTTTAATTCACCTTATGGTGCCTGTCCGCATTGTAACGGGCTCGGGGAAGTTTCGCAGATTGACCTAAAGCGGGTAATCCCTGATGACCGGATCAGCATTCGGAAAGGAGGTCTTGTGCCTTTGGGTGAATACAAAAATAATTGGATTTTCAGGCAGGTAGAAGCCATCGGACACAAATACGGGTTTACTCTGGATACACCTATAGCCGAGATTCCGGAAGAGGGACTTACTACAATCCTATACGGTTCGGATGAACTGATCCATGTTAAAAACGAATACCTTGGGGTAACTTCCGGTTATTCTCTTAATTTCGAGGGTATTATCAGTTTTATCCTGAATCAGGATTTTGAAACCAGCAGTAAATCGGTTCAAAGGTGGATTTCAGGATTCATGAACCGTATCCCCTGTCCTGAATGCAATGGTACCAGGCTGAAAAAGGAATCCCTTCATTTTAAAATACTGGATAAAAATATTGCTGATCTTGCCGGAATGGACCTTTATATGCTGCTCGACTGGATTAATGCTCTTCCTTCAAAACTCCCGGAACGAACCCTGCGCATTGCACGCGAAATTACCCGCGAGATCAGTTCACGATTGAAATTTTTGCTCGAAGTAGGACTTGATTACATCACCCTCAACCGGCCTGCCAAAAGTCTTTCAGGAGGAGAATCACAGCGTATCCGGCTGGCAACACAAATTGGCTCGCAGCTCACCGGTGTACTTTATATCCTTGACGAACCAAGTATCGGATTGCATCAGCGCGATAACCACCGATTAATTGATGCTTTAAAAGAACTGCGTGATGTCGGAAATTCTGTGATTGTTGTTGAGCATGACAAGGATATGATCTTATCAGCCGATTACATTGTTGATATTGGCCCTGGTGCCGGAGTCAAAGGTGGTTTGATTGTTGGTCAGGGTATGCCTGAGACCATGCTCGGCGGCGATACAATAACCTGTCAGTACCTTAACGGGAAAAAGGAAATTTCTGTACCTGTTACAAGACGCAAAGGCAACGGGAAAATACTTCAGCTTACCGGTGCAACAGGCAATAACCTGAAAAATGTAACGCTGACTCTTCCTCTTGGAACATTTATTTGTGTTACAGGTGTTTCCGGAAGCGGCAAATCCAGCCTTATCAACGAAACATTGTATCCGGTACTCAGCCATCATTTTTACCGTTCCGAAAAAAAATCCCTTCCCTTCAAAAAAATCACCGGACTTGACAATATTGACAAAGTAATCGAAATTGATCAGTCACCTATTGGTCGGACACCACGATCCAACCCGGCTACTTACACAAAAGTTTTTGATGAAATCAGAAAACTTTTTGGCTCGCTGCCCGAATCACAAATCAGAGGATACAAACCAGGAAGGTTCAGCTTTAATGTAAAGGGTGGTCGCTGTGAGACCTGCAGCGGGGCAGGTATTCGACTGATTGAGATGAATTTCCTTCCGGATGTGCAGGTACTTTGCGAAACTTGTCAGGGGAAACGCTATAACCGTGAAACCCTTGAAATCAGGTACAAGGGTAAATCCATCAATGATGTGCTTAATATGACCATCAATCAGGCAGTCGAATTTTTCGAAAATCATCCGTCCATAATTCAAAAAATTAAAACACTTCAGGAAGTCGGGCTTGGATATGTTACCCTGGGACAGCAATCCACCACCCTTTCCGGAGGTGAAGCACAGCGTGTGAAACTGGCTGCCGAGCTTTCGAAAAGAGATACCGGTAAAACCATTTATATCCTTGATGAACCCACAACAGGTTTACATTTTGAAGATGTTAAAGTGTTGCTTGAAGTGTTAAGCAAACTTGTGGACAAAGGCAATACCGTGTTGGTAATCGAACATAACATGGATGTAATCAAAGTAGCTGATCATATAATTGATCTTGGTCCTGAAGGGGGTATGAGAGGCGGTGAAATCGTTTGTGAAGGGACTCCCGAGGAAATCATCAGAAATGAACAGTCTTTTACTGCTGAATTTCTTAAAAATGAACTTTTACCCAAAAGAGAAATTATCTTTGCAAAACCAAACTGATAAATAATTCTACAATGCTGAATAACGACCTCAATAATTTGGATTTCGGGGAAAACGACCACATTGAAGGCGTTTTTGAACCAAAGAGCTGGAACGAGATTAAAACCAACGATTCTTGGATGGTTTTTAAAGTGATGTCGGAAATGGTGGACGGCTTTGAGACGCTTGCCAGAATTGGCCCCTGCGTCTCGATCTTCGGATCTGCAAGAGCAAATGAAAAACATCCGCACTATCGTCTTGCCGAAGAAATTGCTTATCTGCTCACCAAAAAAGGATTTGGCATTGTTACCGGTGGTGGCCCGGGAATTATGGAAGCTGCCAATAAAGGTGCCCATTTTGCCGGAGGCAAATCCGTCGGACTGAACATTATGCTTCCTCACGAACAAAAAGCCAATCCTTTTATTGACAATGACAAGCTCATCAACTTCGACTACTTCTTTGTCCGAAAAGTAATGTTCATGAAATATTCACAGGGATACATTGTTCTTCCGGGCGGGTTTGGTACGCTTGATGAAATGTTTGAAGCACTCACACTGATCCAGACACACAAAATGGTGAAGTTTCCGATAGTGCTCGTAAAAAAAAGTTACTGGAGCGGACTTTTATCCTGGATACAAGATCAATTGTTGACCGAATCAATGATAAGCCCCGATGATCTTCAACTTTTCCGATTGGTGGATACAGCCGAAGAAGCAGTCAATCACATCGTTAAGTATTATGAAAAATTCAAGATTAAACCGAACTTCTGATATTGAAGAAAAATTTTGAAAAATTTTTTGTCAGGAAAAAATTTGATACTATTTTTGCACTCCTAAATCAACTGCGGAAGTAGCTCAGTTGGTAGAGCATAACCTTGCCAAGGTTAGGGTCGCGGGTCCGAGTCCCGTCTTCCGCTCCAAACCCCGATCCCGGGTACATCGGGTTCGGGGTTTTTAGTTGTATCGTTCTTTACATCCAATATTCAAATCTGCCCGGGTGGTGGAATTGGTAGACACGAAGGACTTAAAATCCTTTGGCCATTGCGGCCGTGCGGGTTCAATTCCCGCTCCGGGTACCTGAATGTGGCTGTCTCAAAAGTACTCACTTTTAGTTTTCAACATTTCAAGGATAAAACAGACTTTTGAGACAGCCTTTTTTTATCTGTGCAACACAGATGAAATGTAACAAGAAAGATATCCCGGCGTAGTTTTGATGTCATTGGAAAAAAGATCTGGATAACCAGTAAAAAAAATTCGAAAAACAGAAAAAGTATTATTTTTGCACACCGAAACCACTGTTTCAATTGCCCGATGGTGTAATGGCAGCACAAGAGATTTTGGTTCTCTTGGTCTAGGTTCGAATCCTGGTCGGGCAACTGGATAATCCACTGGAAGATTTTTATCAGCAGTGGATTTTTTTTGGATTACATCTCCGTTATCAGCAAAACGATATCAGCAGTTGTTTTTCTCTTAATCAGCAATATTTTTCACTCTATTCCTTTGTAATCAGCACTACAGCATAAGCTGACACCCCTTCTTCACGACCTTCAAAACCGAGTTTTTCAGTTGTGGTTGCTTTTATTGAAATGATTGATTCATTTACTTTTAAGGTCTTCGCAAGCTGCTTTTTCATCAAAGGGATAAACTCCGCAATTTTTGGTTGCTGCAGAGCGATAGTAGTATCCACATTGCCAATTGTATAGCCTTTCGAACTGATTTTTTCCAGAACTTCTGCAAGAATTATCAGGCTGTTAATGTTTTTGTATCTCGGATCTTTATCGGGAAAATGAATGCCTATGTCACCAAGATTGGCTGCACCAAGCAGAGCATCACATATGGCATGAACCAGTACATCGGCATCCGAATGACCAACGGCTCCTTTTAAATGGGGGATTTCCACTCCACCCAGCATAAAACGCCGTCCATCTGCCAACCGGTGTACGTCGTATCCAAAACCTATCCTGAACATTTGCGACGAATTTTTTCTCAAAGATAAATTGTATTATCCAATCGGCTTGCATGAAAAACCTGCAAACGAAATTTATCGTACAGA
>RZYY01000259.1 GCA_009930115.1 Sphingobacteriia bacterium
GTTAATTGCCCATACATTCTTACGGGCATAGGCATTATACACCGATAAGTTCCATTCGCCGAACCATTTCTTTTGATGATTCTGTTTTGGTTTATAGGTAAACGAAAGGTCGAGCCTGTGATAGTCGGGAAGCCGGTAAGCATTTCGGTCGGAATAAACCGGCACAATAACATTTCCCCAGACTGCTCTTCCAACAGGAAACGTTA
The DNA here is from genome assembly GCA_009930115.1 of Sphingobacteriia bacterium. Taxonomy (GTDB): domain Bacteria; phylum Bacteroidota; class Bacteroidia; order Bacteroidales; family 4484-276; genus RZYY01. Next base: position 207 of record RZYY01000259.1, read on the forward strand.
CCGGGCGACCTGTTGAATAAACCCAGTTGGCTCCAACACTCAACCGGCCGTTTACATTGTAATTAACCACCACCGAAATGTCATGTGGTTTGTCGTAGGGAGCTGCAAAAGTTTTCCCGTTGTTGATTGCTGCAAATTTCCTTTCAGCTCTCGAATAAGTGTAACTAATCCATCCGGTAAGGTTACCTTTGACTTTTCTGACCATCAGTTCAGCTCCTTTCGACCAGGCTTTGCCAAAACGCAATTCGCCCTCCAGTTCGCGGTTGAGAAGCAGATAGGCATGATCTTTAAAATCGATGGCATTTTTCATGTTTTTATAATACAACTCAGCAGAAATTTCCCAGGTGTTATTATCAAAATTTCTAAAATATCCGATTGCTCCCTGGTCAGAAAGCTGTGGTTTCACATTGGGACTGGAAGGAAACCAAATGTCAAGCGGTGTACCTGCAGTTGAGTTTTGCGCAAGATGCAGGTACTGCACTGTGCGCGAATAACTTGCCTTTATGGAACTATGCCCGTTCAATAAATAATTCACCCCAAAACGCGGTTCAAGGTTGGCAAAGCTGTTGAAAAAATTTCCTTTGTCATAAAAGACGGAATCGGTGCTTTCGAAATTTTCATCAAAAATGTAAACGGTTCCCGGCCCGACGTTGTGAAAGCCGGAAAGCCTCAACCCATATTTCAGCGTAAGTGCATCATTTACCTGGTATTGATCGCTGACATAAAAAGCTGATTCAAGTGCATGACTTTCCGGCAAAATGTAATCATTGAAAAAACTTTCTTCACCTTTACCTTTTGCTTCGCCGGGACTAAAAGTGTGATAGGTGGAATGGATTCCAAACCTGAGCGTATGGCGGCTGCCTGCGTAAAAGGTAAAATCAGCCTTTGCCGCATAATCCATCAATCCCGATATCCAGTCAAATGACATAGGCTCACCTTCCGGAATGCCAAGCTGATAATCATAACGTGAACCAAGCAACGTGAAATTGGAAAAAACCTTTTTGGAAAACAGGTGATTCCAGCGCAGAGAAATGGTCTTATTTCCAAGATTCATACCTGCAAAATCGTTTTTGAAAACATCACGGCCCAGATAAGCTGAAAGGAAAATCCGGTTCTTTTCGTCGAAAATATGATTGATTTTTGCGTTCAGGTCATAAAAAAATAACCTGCTGTTCCTGATGTTTTCATTTTTGGACAAGGGCAGAAAAATATCGGCATAGGTTCGGCGTCCGGACAGAATAAAAGAAGTCTTTTCACTGACTATTGGCCCTTCAAGCGTTAGCCTGCTGGAAATAAGTCCAATGCCACCTGTAACTGAAAATTTCTTATGGTTCCCGTCTTTCATCCTGACATCCATCAACGACGAAAGCCTTCCCCCCTGTGATGCAGGAATATCGCCCTTGTACATGGTTACATCTTTTACAGCATCGTTGTTGAAAACCGAAAAAAATCCCAGTAAATGCCCTGCATTGTAAACAGTGGCTTCGTCGAGCAACACCAGGTTCTGGTCAGCACTTCCTCCTCTCACGCTGAAACCAACAGAACCCTCTGAAATAGCCTTAACACCCGGCAGCAACTGCATGGCACGAATAACATCCACCTCCCCGAACAAAGCTGGAATCTGGCTTATAGTCTTCGATTCAACCCTTTCAACACTCATTGCGGGAGTGCGTACATTATGGTCATCTCTCATACCAACAACTACAACCTCATCAAGCATCTCTTCCGCCGAAATCATTTCCACATTCAGGGTTGTGTCAGCCGCCAATTGAAGCACGCTAACCTGACTGTGGTACCCCACATACGAAAACGTGAACTTATAATTGCCGGACGGAAGATTTAAAGCATAATAACCATAAGAATTGGAAACAGCACCCGTTTGCAGTTCAGCTACATAGACAGTTGCTCCCGGAAGTGTTTCGCCGTTCCTTTTATCGGTAATCCGTCCGCTGATGGTAAATTTCTTATCACCTGTACTGACATCTGCCGATGTAAACAACGGTATCAGCAACAGGGAAAAAACAAAAAACAGTATTTTAAAAACGGACATAGACAGGATTTTTTTGGCATCAGGTTTTTTTGTTAAACAGCTGCAAAAATAAACGTAAAGAAGATGGAAAAATTAAAGAAATTCATACAAATCCTGTCTTTAACCTGATCAATTCAATAAAATCAGGATACAATTTTAGAATGATAAAATGCTTGCTTTTAGGCTTAAAGAGTTTTCCCCCAAAAAGGGTGATTATATGGAAATTCGATAAACGTTGAAAATCAGTTTTACCCCAGCCCTTAAGGGAGTCTGATTTTCAACGTTTACTTCCTTCATTTGATAAAACTAAGGTTGGCGGCGGCTACGCCGCCGCCAACCTCATATCCAAATATGCAACTCCCTGTCATTCCGAACCGCCAGCCGGCGGTGAGGAATCTCATGCTCATTTTTAATTGCTTTCATTTTTAATCGGACCATAGTGTAAATCAATTTTTCTTT
>RZYY01000094.1 GCA_009930115.1 Sphingobacteriia bacterium
AGTTGTAAGTCATCACAACCGTGTCAATGGGACCAACGTAAGATTCCTCACCGACGATCATCAACAGATCATCAGCAACGCCGGCATCCGGCTTAATTTTTACTCTTATTGGATAGGTAAAATCTAAAGGAATACCCGTAACCGTGTAAAACGATGAGGCTTCATCGCTTTCAAATCGCTCACCCTGAACTTCATGGATTAGTTCAAGGTTATGAGAACCGGTAAAAACCCCCGGAAGGACTTCCAATTCAAAAGTACCATGAGCAAGTTTACCACCGCTGGTTCCAATGTTTTCTGATGCAACTGCAGTTGGCTGGTCAGGCTTTTTGTTGTTGTCATCGTCTTTTTTGCAGGCAACCGCAATCATGAGCACCAATCCCATTGCCATCAACGGGAAAATGAAAAACTTGTACTTCTTTGTCATAATATTTTTGTTTTAAAGTTTAATTATTATTGACTTGAACTATCTTATCACATTTGCTTTTATAATCTACTTTATTACTCCAGAACCAAAATTCGATAAGGACATTAGATTTTGCAGAGAAATAAAAAACTACTCGTTTCGGTTAATCATGCAACAAACTATTACAGATTGCTACTTTTTAATTCAGCCTGAAATTTTTCAACCAGGTTGGGAATAGGTTTATCAAGCAAAAAAGCAACCCCACCAATCGGGAGTTGCTCTTTTGCGTTTAGCTGATTGTCATTGATAGCACTTCCATCACCAGAATGCGCTGATGCATCTTGTAATAAAACCTCCAGGCTTATAGCCAGAAGCAGGAGAGTAATTGTAAATCTGGTTTTCATTATTTTGGATTTTAATGGTTAGATTAAAAATTGAACATGTTTTTATTTTTTCCAAAACTAATATTAGTTAAATATGAATTTAAAATTATCGCACAATCATGATTCTTAAAAAAGATTAAGAAAACTATATTATATTGAATATCAAATAATAATGAAGACTCATCAACAGAAATTTAGAGTCTTTATAAATAAATTAAACCTGATATAACTCCGTTACATTTTGAGGAGGGACCATCCTTGTTATCTTCTATTATCCATAAATAATCTACCAATAAATCTTTTCTCCGCATTGCCTGATGTTAAATGGAATAAACAACAGGTATGCAATTATTCGCGTAGATTTTATCAATAACCTGAAGCAACTGATCGGATTCAGAAAAGGATGTTTTTTCAAACAGGTAATGATAATCATTGCTATGTTAATATTCATTCGACTGATTTCTTAAGTAGGGTTACTCGTTCTGTCAACCATCTGAGGTATCTTTCATCAAAATATTAATTTCCTGCATCACGCCTTTTTAAGATGCAATGTTGATTTGCTCAAGATTCTAAAGCTCGTTTTTTGGAAGGAATAAATTAACTTTCGTCTAGATGAAGATGTCAGTTCAGCTAATTGATGACACCTTGCATTCAATTGTTGAAAAATTATTCCTTGACGGCATCACTTCGCAGTGCTTTATTTGTATTTTTACCCCTGATTTAAGTTCAAAAAATTTCAAATTTTCATACCATGCACATTGCAGTAGCCGGAAACATCGGATCAGGTAAAACAACGCTGACAACCCTGCTTTCGAAGCATTTCAAATGGGAGCCACACTTCGAATCGGTTGATGATAATCCTTACCTGCACAGTTTTTACGAGGATATGCGCAGATGGTCGTTCAATCTGCAGATTTATTTTCTTAACAGTCGGTTCAGGCAAATCATCAAAATCAGGGAGAGTGGAAAAAATGTCATTCAGGACCGAACGATTTATGAGGATGCATACATTTTTGCCCCCAACCTTCACGAAATGAACCTGATGACAACCCGTGACTTCGATAATTACAGGTCGTTATTTGAGCTGATGGTAAGTTTTATTCAGCCTCCGGATTTGTTGATTTATCTGCGGGGATCGGTACCAACACTGGTGCGTCAAATTCAAAAACGCGGACGCGACTACGAAGAATCCATCCGCCTTGACTATCTGAAAAGTCTGAATGACCGATATGAAAACTGGATTGAAGGGTATCATGAAGGAAAAAAAGTAATTTTCAATGTAGATGAACTCGATTTTGAAGAAAATCCTGAAGCCCTGGGTTTTGTTATCGACAAAATCAATGCTGAACTTCACGGGCTTTTTTAAATTCTAATCAAACTTTTCAAGGATCCGGTATACTGATCCAAGATAACCACCTCCAAAAAGATTTACATGCACCATTAAAGGATAAAGATTGTAATAATTAAGCCGCTGCTGCCAGTTTTTTTCGAGCTTGTTGAATGCGCAGTAAGCTTCGTAAAATCGGGAAGAAAAACCGCCAAACAACGTTGTCATTGCAATGTCAATTTCGGGATGTCCGTAATATACTGCAGGATCAATCAGACAAGCCTCACCAAAACGGTTCACCATAAAATTTCCGCTCCACAGGTCGCCATGCAAAAGCGAAGGCCTGACCGGAGGAAAGATTTCATCCAATCTGCGATACAATCTTTCAAATGCCCTTATTTCTTTTTGTCCAATTTTACCTGACTCCCGCGCCAACCGGACTTGTCGTTCTAGTCGCTCTTCAATAAAAAATGTTGTCCAGTTATCGTGAAACTGGTTATACTGATGCAATGACCCTATATAGTTGTCATGATCGAGACCAAATTTTTCTGCTTTATGACTGTGCAATGCAGCCAATTTCATCCCAAAATCTTCCCAGAAATCTTTTTTTTCCGGTCCGTGTGCGATCCAACTCAACAGCAAAAATGCATAGTGATCGGTAACGCCTGCATGAAGAACGTCCGGCACATTGATTTCTCCGGCTTTTTGTAATAAGTTCAAACCTGAAGCCTCTTTTTCAAACATTCCCGGGAAACTTTCCGCATTGTTGAATTTAACAAACCAGATGTAATCGTCTGATTCAACTTTAAAGGTTTCATTTATTGATCCACCGGATAACGGGCTAAACCGGAGTTCACTCAAAGATGATTTGGAAAGTCTGCTTAAAAGTAAATGCAAACTATTTTTGATTTCTAGAGGAATCATTATATCAAACTTATCTACTACTTAATTGCAATTAACCATTACTAAATCAAATAATTGGTTATTTCATGCCTTCCCTGTTTTAATCTGGTTTTCATCAGCCTGTCACCAAAATACAAAATTACAACAGCTAAAACAATGATCAACGGTTTTGAAGAGAAGGTGATCTGCGAAAAACCTTCAGTAAAGAGAGTTATTATCGATGAAAAAAGCCGGATATAATAATTCGGATTTATAGCAGAACTATCTCCGCTTAATTCCATCTTATCAAGCAAATTAAATGCAAACAAAAGATATCCTGCCAAAGCAACAACAGCAACAAAAAGTACCCACTGCCACCATTTGACGGATGAATCCCCGATGGTTTCAACAACAGGTTCGGCAACTGGTAAGGAAGCCATAACCCTGTTGGTAAATGCTTCTGACGGTTTTTCATCAGCAGTTTGTTTTAGCATTTTGCTTAAGAATTCATCACTGATATGATCTGAATTATATTGGTTCATAGATTAAGTTGATTTTTTAGTTCATCGTACATTCGCTTTCGTATCCGATACAGTCTGACTTTTACATTCGATTGTGTCAATCCGGTGATCTGACTGATATCTTCTACAGTCATACTGTTTTTGTAAAACAAATTCAGCAATAAACTGTCTTCTTCAGGAAGCTTTCCCATCACGCTGTTCAAAGCCAGCAACATTTCTTCCTGGCTAAGTGCTTCAACTCCTCTTTCCACAGTATCTGTAGTAAAATTATCAATCAGATTTTCATCTATTGGGGCAAAAACTTTTTTTGGTTTTCGCAACTTTGAAATTGCTGTGTTGTAAGCAATCCGGTAAAGCCATGTCGAAAAGCGTGCAGTTCCTTCAAATCCCTGCAGTGCCTGGTAAGCTTTGATAAAAACATCCTGGGCTACTTCCTCAGCCTCATGATGATTTTTAACCAGCTTTATGACAATATTGAATACCATATCTTTATGCCTTTCTACCAGCATTGCAAAAGCGGAATTGTCGCCTTCCAAAACCTGTTTGATATAAAAAGTATCTTCTTTGAATGTCATTCGGCAAGTTTGACGCTGAGAAAATCCTGTGGTTACACTTTTCAAAAGTAGCATTTTCGTACAATTTCAATGAACGATGAAAGCATCATCTATCGCCGGCAAAATGCTCCATCATCCTGTTTTTAAGTGCAAGCCATCCCAAAAAAAATTCAGACAGAAAAGATTGATTTTCTTGATTATTCGCCCTTGAGATTTGTTTTGTGATGTGGGATTGAGATAATTAATTCTGTCTTCGCAGTACTCATTTTTAATTACTTTTACCGTCACTTTTCAGAAAATTTTTAGCAATATGCAAGATTCTGTTTTGTCGAAACTTCACCCTATTGATATTGCCTCGATTATTGAATCGCAGAAGGAAAATGAAAAGCTCATCACTTTTCTTATGCTGCCGAAGGATATTAAGGCCGAAGTGTTCAGTTATTTATCTCCTGTGCTTCAGGAGGAAATGATTCAAAAACTTGGCTCCACGCAAACTGCGGAGGTTTTGGAGAATATGGCTCCCGACGACCGTACCGAAATACTTGAAAATATTCCTGATACGCTGATCAAAGAAAGCATTAACCTGCTTTCGGATAAAGAAAAAAATATTGCCCTCAGCCTGCTTGGCTATCCTGAAGGTTGTATTGCCAGACTGATGACCCCGTATTATGTCCAGGCCAAAAAAGACTGGACTATAAAAAGAACTTTCGATCATATTAAAAAATACGGTAAAAAAGCTGAAACGCTCAACTTCGTCTATGTAGTTGACGACAATAATAAACTCATTGATGACATTCGCATAGGGATGCTGCTGGTTACCGACGATAAACAAACCCTGGAATCAGTGATGGATTATGAATACAAAAGCCTGATTACTACCATGTCGAAAGAGGATGCTATACACTATTTTGACAAATACGACAGGGCTGCATTGCCCGTAACCACTGTTGACGGCACTCTCGTTGGCATCGTGACCTTTGATGACATTATGGACGAAATTGAAAAACGGGATACTGAAGACTTTCAAAAACTGGGAGGTGTCGAGGCACTTGAATTTTCATACACTGAAACACCTTTGCTTAGTCTGGTCAGAAAGCGTGCAGTATGGCTGATCGTTCTTTTTGCAGGAGAAATGCTCACAGCCAGTGCACTTGCCTTTTTCGAGAATGAAATTGCAGCTGCCGTTGTACTTGTCATGTTCATTCCACTCATTATTTCCAGTGGCGGTAATTCAGGTTCGCAGGCAGCAACACTGATTGTCAGGGCAATGGCACTAAAGGAACTGACCATTAAAGACTGGTTTTATGTTATGCGAAAAGAATTATTTTCAGGTTTCAGTCTGGGGCTGATTCTTGGTGTTGTAGGATTCTTAAAAATTGCAATTTCACACAATTATACAGGTGCTGATTATGGAGATCACTGGCTTGCACTGGCATTCACTATTTTATTTTCGCTTATTGGTGTGGTAATGTGGGGAACCCTTAGCGGATCTATGATTCCCATTTTGTTGAAACGACTAAAACTCGATCCGGCTACTTCTTCAGCACCTCTGGTAGCAACACTTGTTGATGTAACCGGTATCGTTATTTATTTTTCTGTTGCTGCATTGTTGCTCACCGGCAAACTTATCTGACCCAGAAACACATCAAGCAAATTCATAGCCTTCAATAAGGCTTCCCAATTTATTTCTGCTGCTGAAATTCCTTTTAACTATCTTTGCCGGATAGCAGCAGAGCATGCTACTTGTACCACAACCAGCTTATTCTGTAAAGTATGAAAATTGGAATGTTTCTGGACAATAAATTTCCTCCCGATCCCAGAGTGGAAAATGAAGCAATTTCTCTTATTCAGGATAATCATGAAGTTCATCTGTTTTGTATTGATTATTCACATGAGCAAAAAAGTTCTGAAACCATCAACGGTATCATCATTCACCGGGTAAAACCCTCTAAATTTATCCGCTCTCTCTCGGCACTTGCATACACCTTTCCCATTTATCACCTGGTTTTGTCATTTAGCATTTATTTTTTTATCAAAAGAATTAAGCCTGCAAGACTACACATTCACGACATGCAAATTGCGCGCAGTGTTTTTTGGGTAAATAAAATCTTTAAGCTCCCGTTGACGCTCGATCTGCATGAGAACAGACCTGAAATAATGAAACATTATTTTCACGTTAACACTCCTTTGGGTAAATCACTCATTTCTCCAAAAACATGGAAAAAATTTGAATTCCGATATATTGTGAAAGCCAGTAACGTGATCACAGTGACCGATGAAGCTGCTGAATATTATGTAAATCATGTACCGGTAAACCCTGAAAAATTTCTCACCGTACCCAACACTGTTCGCAAAGCATTCTATCTGAATTACCAAACCGACAATCAAATTATTTCAAAATACAAAGACCGGTTTACATTGCTTTATTTGGGAGACACAGGGCTAAGAAGAGGTCTTCTGACTGTTTTCGAATCACTTGAATTCCTCATACAACAGATACCAGAAATTATCATTGTGGTGGTTGGAAACAGCAAAGAGGATCATATTCTGACAAAATTCGTAACGGATAACCAATACCAGAATTATGTCGATTTTACCGGCTGGCAGGACTTTCATCTGTTCCAGTCATACATTCTTGCCGCACATGCAGGAATTTGCCCTATCCACAAAAATATTCATCACAACACAACTTATGCCAACAAGCTGTTTCAGTATATGGCTTTTGGGAAACCTATTGTCGTAAGCGATTGCCTGAGTCAAAAAAATCTGGTGGAAAAATATAATTGCGGACTGGTTTTTTCCGACCGAAACTCAAAAGATTTTGGTGAAAAAATCCTGTCGCTATACAAGGACAGAAATTTTTATAACATACTGTCAACCAATGCGGAAAATGCTGTAAAAAACCATTTGAACTGGGAAATTACAAGTGCAGAATTAAAAAATCTATACAACAATGAAAGAAATTCAATCAAATAGTCTCTATGCCGCTACACATCAAAAAAGATTTCAAATTACCCTGGAATTCATCGCAGATCTTAATTTGAAATCTGCTAATATTTTAAATCTGGGGCCAAACAATCCTTTGTCGGAATTATTGATCAACAATGGGTACGATATCACCAATACAAATCCGGATCAGGATTTAGACACAGATTTTGAAATAGTTAAAAACACGGACTTCAATGCTGTTTTCGGATTTGAAATTATCGAACACATGGTATCACCTTTTCCAATGCTTAAAAGTATTTCAGCAAACAAAATGGTTCTCAGTGTGCCTCTTTCACTCTGGTTTGCAAAAGCTTACTGGAACGAAAATGATCCATACGACAGGCATTATCACGAATTTGAGGACCGCCAGCTGAAAATGTTACTTGAGAAAGCAGGGTGGAAAATACGAAAAGAGAAAAAATACATTTCTTCATCATTTAAACCCGGGATAAGACCATTACTGAGGATGTTTACACCAAGACACTATTTCGTCTATTGTGAACGAGAACTCTAAATATCAGTTGAAGAGTGTAAAAAAACATATGTTGAAATTGGCAAATAATTGAATATCGGTTAAAAGTCACCTGAAAGAAAAATTAAGATTGAGAAACATTTTGCATAACTTTTGAACAAAGACTACTTCAATAGGTTAGTTTAGGCGACTTGTAGTTTGATACCCATTCCGGTCACTCAATATTTGTACATTTGTAAATTGTTTTGAGGATAGAAAAACCAGATTACTATGGAGAAGATTAAACTTGAGATTTTAGGCATGTCTTACAGCCAGTCTCAGAGCGGTGCCTATGCATTGATACTTGGAGAAACCGACGGCAAACGCAGGCTTCCAATCATCATCGGCGGTTTTGAAGCTCAGGCCATTGCCATTGAACTGGAAAAGATGAAACCTGCCCGGCCACTCACCCATGACCTGCTTAAAAGAGTTGCTGATGCCTATAGTATCAGGATTAATGAGGTGATTATCAATAAGTTTTTTGAAGGCGTTTTCTATGCCCAGCTCATTTGCGACAACGGAAAACAAGTTATGGAAATTGACTCTCGTACCTCAGATGCCGTAGCGCTGGCACTTCGTTTCAATTGCCCTATTTTTACCTATGAAAGCATTATGTCTCAAGCAGGTATCATTGTACCGGAAAACAAAGATGATAAGACCGAAGATGAAGAGTTGCCAGCAGAAAATAATGAAAATCCTTACGACCAATACAATATTGAAGAACTGAACGAAATGATCCAAAAAGCCGTAGAACTGGAAGAATATGAAAAAGCATCAAAAATAAGAGACGAGATCAAACGTCGCGAACGATCAAAATAATGATATTTGCACCGTTGATTATTTTTAATGTTTTATTCAAACTTCAAGTATGAAATTCTACTACTATCTTATTGCATTATTTCTTCTTTTTCCTGTACTGACCGCAGGACAAACAGCTACAGACACTGTACCCCTTCACGAACAATTTTCCGACAGTATTGCAGTTGCTGAAGTACCTCTCAGCAATGATTCCCTTACCTCAACTAACCTGGTTCCAAATCAATCAACCAACCGTAGTATAACAAAAAATTTACTATCTTTTTCATTTACAGGACTTTTACGTGGATTACTTGGAATTTTCATTTTAATTCTGATTGCCTGGTTATTCAGCTCTAATCGCAAGGCAGTTTCATGGAGAGTTGTTATTATCGGGCTTGTTATCCAGATATTCCTGGCATTTGGAGTACTTTTTATCCCATTTGTGGAAAGCACTTTCGAAATTATTGGCAAAATATTCGTCGTAATTCTCGATTTTACAAAGATCGGCAGCATGTTTCTCTTCGGCAACTTGCTGGATATTAACAGCAGCGGATACATTTTTGCATTGCAGATACTTCCCACCATTATCTTTTTTTCTGCCCTCACCAGTGTTTTGTTTTATTTCGGAATAATCCAAAAAGTAGTTTGGGTTCTGGCCTGGCTAATGACCAAAGCACTCAGGATTTCGGGCGCCGAAAGCCTCTCAGTTGCCGGTAATATTTTTTTGGGGCAAACCGAATCGCCACTGATGATTAAGGCTTATCTGCCAAAAATGAATAATTCGGAGATGCTGCTGGTTATGATCGGTGGAATGGCAACTGTTGCCGGAGGAGTAATGGCTGCTTACATCAGTTTTCTGGGAGGTGATGATCCACAACAGCGTCTGCTTTTTGCCAAACACCTGCTTACTGCTTCAGTGATGGCAGCACCAGGTGCAGTTGTGATGTCGAAAATCCTTATTCCCCAGACCGAAGAAATAGACATGAAGGTTGATATCGGGCAGGAAAAAATCGGAAAAAATTTTCTTGATGCACTCTCCAATGGCACCACCGAAGGCTTGAAACTTGCTGCAAATGTGGGAGCAATGCTGCTGGTTTTCTTTGCTTTTATCGCTATGATTAACTTTATTTTATTAAAAGTCGGGGCTTACAGCGACATCAATCAACTGGTGAGTAACCTAACCAACGGTCAATACTCCAAGCTTTCACTCGAATTTATTCTTGGTTACATCTTTGCTCCTCTTATGTGGGCCATCGGAGTTAACGGGCAGGATATCACACTGGTAGGCCAACTGCTTGGTGAAAAACTTATTGCCAGCGAATTTGTGGGTTACACAAGTCTTGCCAGTATGAAAGAAGCAGGTGTATTCGAAAACCAGAAGTCGATCATCATGGCTACCTACATGCTTTGCGGTTTTGCAAATTTTGCCTCAATTGGCATTCAGATTGGCGGGATCGGAGGTTTAGCTCCCAACAAAAGATGGTTTCTTTCGAAATATGGTTTTAAAGCACTCATAGGAGGCACTCTTGCATCGCTTCTTTCTGCAACAATCATAGGAACCATCTTAGGGTAAAACATTTTTCCCGGTTTTCAAAACCAAACTGTGTTTTTGGTTGTTTAAAGGATAAACTCATTTTATCCTATGCAAATACAACGCGTAACCATCGCAAAAGGTGACGGAATTGGTCCGGAGATTATGGAAGCTGTTCTGAAAATCCTAGATGCTGCCAAAGCCGGACTCGAATATGATATTATCGATATTGGTGAAAAAGTATATCTCTCCGGACACGAATCAGGAATAACTCCGGAAGCCTGGGAAATACTGCGAAGAAACAGAGTTTTGCTGAAAGCCCCCATTACCACTCCTCAGGGTGGCGGATACAAAAGCCTGAATGTTACTATAAGAAAATCCCTTGGTTTATTTGCAAATGTGCGTCCGGTAAAAGCAATAACTCCCTATATTAAAAGCAACTTTCCAAAATTGGATCTGGTGATTGTGCGTGAAAATGAAGAAGACCTTTATGCAGGAATTGAGCACCAGCAAACACAGGAAGTAATTCAATGTCTGAAACTCGTTTCAAGGCCGGGAAGTGAACGGATTATCCGATATGCATTTGAATATGCCAGGGTTTTTGGCAGAAAAAAAGTAACCTGCATGACAAAAGATAACATCATGAAACTCACTGACGGAATGTTTCATGATATCTTTAATCAGATCGCCAAAGAATACCCCGATATTGCAACCGATCACCGGATTATTGACATAGGCTCCGCATTACTTGCCGAACGTCCTGAAAATTTTGATGTAATTGTTACGATGAATCTTTACGGCGACATCATTTCAGATATTGCTGCACAGGTAGCTGGTTCTGTCGGATTGAGCGGTTCGGCCAATATCGGACAGGATTTTGCTATGTTTGAGGCCATTCATGGCTCAGCACCCGATATTGCAGGTAAACAAATTGCTAATCCATCAGGTTTGCTCAATGCAGCTAATATGATGCTTGCTTATATTGGGAAAAATCAGGTTGCAGAAACTATTGAAAATGCATGGCTTAAAACCATCGAAGATGGATTTCACACTGCGGATATTTTTCGCAGTGATTTTAGTTTTAAACGAGTAAGCACCAGCGATTTTGCCAATGAAGTAATTCATCGCCTGGGTGAAAAGCCACTTTACCTGAATCCGGCACAAATAAATAAAACCAACGACCAGGTTAAAATTGCACTTTTGCCATCAAAAAAAGAAGAAAAAGAACTGGTCGGTGTGGATGTTTTTCTTGATTGGAACGAGAATGAAAGAAATCCTGAAATTTTGGGTGAAAAACTGGGAAATCTGAACCGATCGAACCTCCGTTTAAAAATGATTACCAACAGAGGTTTAAAAGTTTATCCCGGCGGATTACCCGGTTTATGGAACTCCGACCACTGGCGCTGCCGTTACACTATCCCTGAAAACGCCCATACAAAAGCTACTCCTGCCGACATCATCACCCTTTTACAAGAGATCGAAGAAAATGGTTTACAATTCATTAAAACTGAAAACCTTTATAATATTGGCGGGAAAAGAGCTTATTCGCTGGGACAGGGTGAGTAAGACAAAAGAATAATTTTCACTGAAAGTTTTTTGGGAAACAATCCTACAAATCATCGGGATTATCGATATATCTCTCTGCCTGGGTTATTATTTCAGTTTTTTCGACAGAACTCATCCGTTCGAGATTTTTATAAATCATCCCGATTCTTGGATTCTTGCGGAGTTTATCCTGATGTTTTTCAAAAAAGTTCCAGAATAAACTATTGAACGGGCATGACCGATTACCGGATTTCTTACGGTGGTCGTAAAAACAGTTTTGGCAATAATCGCTCATTTTGTTGATATAGTTTGCCGAGCTCACATAGGGTTTTGATGCCATGATACCCCCGTCAGCGTATTGACTCATTCCCCGCGTATTGGTCAACTCAACCCACTCAAAAGCATCAATGTAAATACCCAGATACCATTTATCAACGTCATCCGGATTAATATTTGCCAACAACGCAAAATTACCGGTTATCATTAGTCGCTGAATATGATGGGCATAGGCTTTATCCAATGATTGTTTAATCACTGTTTTCATACAATTCATACGCGTTTCACCTGTCCAGTAAAAAGCAGGCAATTGATATTGATGATTAAAAAAATTGAGCCCTGCATAATCCGGCATTTTTGCCCAGTAAACTCCTCTCACATATTCGCGCCAGCCAATAATTTGCCGGACAAAACCTTCAATTTGTGACAATAAAATTTCATTGGGGTGTTCCACCCACATGCCAACAGCACTGTTTATCACCTCAAGCGGATGCAACATCTTCAGGTTCATAGCAAACGATAGCCGCGAATGAAACAGCGACCACGATTTTTTCGTCATTGCATCCTGATAAGTTCCAAAATAAGGTAATAAATACTTATTGAAAAAATTCATGACGTCTAATGCCTGACTTCGGTTAACAGGATACGGAAAGTGCCTTGAATCAACCACGCCAAAACTGTCCACTCCTGATTGCGTCAGGTCATTGTAAATATCCTGAAGATTGTTTTGAAAAACAAGTGGTGGTGGCACCGGAATTTTTTCATCATAACGTTTTCGGTTGTTGGCATCGTAATTCCATTGTCCGCCAACAGGCTGGTCATTTACCATCAATAAGTCCAGTTTTCTGCGCATCTGCCTGTAGAAACTTTCCATCAGGAAATTTTTCTTACCAAAAAAATCCGCCAAATCATTCCTGGTTGTCAAAAAATGCTC
>RZYY01000010.1 GCA_009930115.1 Sphingobacteriia bacterium
GGTCACTTGTTGCCGGATTAGTAAACCAAACCATTTTAGGAACTGCCTGATCAACATTAATAACAGTATGTACTTTAATGCTTCCTTTGCGCTTCCCATCTTTTGGTTTTCGGCCAACGCACGTTAAAATGTCTTTAATCAGTCTAATGGTGGTACTATCGAAAATCTCTATTTGCTTGTTAATGAAATCCTTAATCCGGCTATCCGAGAAAATGTGATCATATTTGATAAAGAGCTTGTTGTAAATAATTCCTAAAACTTCAGCACCTCGTATTTGTTTTGCATCGACAAGGGTACTCCTTTTGGGTATATGATCCAATTGAAAATGCTTGGTCTTGCATGATAATCCCAGCATAGCACCCGATACCTCTCTTAAGGAAGAGCATTTTGCAAGCGCACAAAATACCATACTTATCAAGTGATCTTTTGTTTTAAACTTCTTTACATAACGGTCGGCATCACAAACTTTGTTGGCATCTGATATTATATTGGGATCAATTAAGGAGATCAGCTTTCCGAAAACTGATTGAACGAAATAAAATGTAGTTTTGCCCATAGTAGTTGGATTTTTGCAAAGCAAAAATACTAAGAAATGGATGCAGTGCTGTCATAACCAGGCTACTTTCAAATTTTTTACCAGACA
This sequence comes from Sphingobacteriia bacterium, assembly GCA_009930115.1. Taxonomy (GTDB): domain Bacteria; phylum Bacteroidota; class Bacteroidia; order Bacteroidales; family 4484-276; genus RZYY01. The sequence goes on from RZYY01000010.1 coordinate 644, forward strand.
ACAGGTATAGAAAAAAATAAGTTTGCAAATAAAAAACTAATCAAGACCTAAAACAGGTGGTTAAACCATTTATCTGTCTGTTTTTTTGCATATTTGCATCAGCTAAAAGCAACAGAGAAAAATGCAAATCAATTCGATAAAAGCGCTGATTATTGATGATGAAGAACTGGCACGAAAGATCATCCTGAAATATCTCGAACCACATCCTGAAATTACAGTTGTTGGCGAATGTGAAAACGGTTTTGACGGGTTAAAGGCAATTGGCGAACACCATCCCGACCTGATTTTTCTGGACATTCAAATGCCAAAAATCAGCGGATTTGAGTTGCTTGAAGTACTCGACCAGCCACCTATGATTATTTTTTCTACAGCTCATGATAATTATGCTTTACAGGCATTTGAGCACAGCGCTGTTGATTATTTATTGAAACCATATAGCCAGAAGCGGTTTGATGAAGCTCTGGCAAAAGCTTCCCAGCGAATGATCTCAGGTCAGACCGGCCAACAACAGTTGACAGTATTAAAAGAACAACTTGCTACCGGTCAGGAAACACTAAACAGGATTGTGGTAAAAACCGGTAATAAACTGGCTGTTATTCCTGTCGAAGAGATTATTCTCTTCGAAGCTGCCGATGATTATGTTGAAATACACACAGCCAGATATCGCTATATAAAACAACAGTCTCTCACTTACTTCGAAAACCATTTGCCAAAAGACAGGTTCATACGTGTTCATCGATCTTTTATTGTTGCAGTTGACGAGATTTCAACCATTGAACCCTATACCAAAGAGAACTATGTGCTGATGCTGAAAAACAACAGAGAAATTAGTGTCAGTCGTGCAGGAATGAAACTACTTCGCGAAAGGCTGAATATTTAATCATTTCAGTTTGGGTTAATCAATTTTCAATCCATAATATATGTCGTATTTTAAAACTTTAGCTTTGCTGATATTTTTCCTGACAAGTTGTATTCACGAGAATAAAAGACACAATATGCCGCCAAATTCCAACGTACATGCTCAAAATTTAAATTCCAATGACACTACACCAAAAGTAACAGGAATTGGAGGAATTTTCTTTTTTTCTGATGATCCGGAAAAAATTAAAAGCTGGTATGCTGAAAATTTGGGACTGGCGACCAATGAATGGGGATCGGGTTTTGAGTTCAGAAATGCCAATCGTCCAGATGAAATCAATTATTTGCAATGGAGCCCGTTTGATCGCAAAAGCGAATATTTTGCTCCTTCAAAGAAAGAGTTTATGATAAATTATCGTGTGCAACATATTGAAGCACTGGTTGAAAAGCTTAAAAATAACGGAGTGATTATTCTGGATGAAATCAAGACTTATGACTATGGAAAATTCGTTCATTTGATTGATCCGGAGGGAAATAAAATTGAATTATGGGAACCTGTTGACAGTGTTTTAACGCAAATGGGTGGACCAACAACCAAATAAAGCGGATAAACCCCGATTTCAAGAAGCAGTTATATCTTTTGAGTTTTGTTTAATGAAAAAGGGATAAAGCTGAAAAAGGCTGTTTTATAGGTCTCGATTTGTCAGAATCCATTCGAAATCCGGACAAAAGACTTATGAAACAGCCCTCGTGCCTTTAAAGGCAGGTAATTTAAAGAACAATTACTGAATTCTCTGCATCGCCGTATCCGCTTGGAACAAACTTATCAGCTTCGGCATCATTCATCCATATCTGACTATCGGCCAGGTACCTGAAATGATGTTCACGGCCTGTTTCAAGGTCAATGGAAATTGTAAATGACCCATCTTTAAGCGCTTTCATGGCACCACTTTCTTCGTCCCAATGATTGAAATCACCGAGAAGGCTGATTGTTGAAGCATTGTTTGCCTGCTCTTTTGTAACTTTAAAAGTTACTTTACAAATCGGTTTTGATTTAAGGAATTGCTTTTTAATACTCATGATTTTAGAAGTTTAGTTTAAATAATGATGTTTCAGGGTGCATACCCTAAAAAGTCAGGTTGCAAAGAAAACATTTTTATTTAAAATGAATTTAACCGGGTAAGTTAAAAATCAATAAATGAGAATGTTAGATAATTTCTTTAATGAACACCCAAGCGTCAAGACAGAGGTAACTATTGTTTACTGATTTTTTGCTTTATCATTGTTTTTCAGTCGATTGTCAGGCGATTCCTGAATTGGTCTTTTTATCCTTTGTTCTCCTCTTTTAGCATTTTAACAGCCTGCAAAAACACATTGTCGCGCTGGTGAAAAACCGGATAAAAACCTTCGTTATCAAGGATGTTTCGTCCGATGAGGGCTTTCAGAAAGATTTCAATATCTTCTTTCATGGCATTGATGCCGTTGGTGTCTTTTTCAAGGCCTTGTTTTTCGGCAAAAGTAATCAGGTCATCAAAAATGCTTTGATTGATGCTGAATTTAACATTGAAATCTTTATAGTCGGTGAAGCGGCTGAGAGCCTGACGATGGGTGTCGGTATATTCGAAAGCATAGTCGAAAATAATGCCACGGTTAATGAGCTTGTTATAATAGACCAGATGGTCTCCGGTTTCTATGGGAATAAAGATGTCCGGCATAATTCCGCCTCCGCCATAAACGATTTTTCCACCGGGTGTTATGTATTTTAGCGAGTCGTCAAAGTGGATACTATCAGCATGAAATACTTCTCCGTTGATAAAGCGCTGGTGAAATTCCTTGTAATACTCTTCTTTTCCGTTTTCGTATGGTTTTTGGATAGACCGTCCGGTTGGTGTGAAATACCGGGCTGTAGTTAGTCGAAGTGCCGAGCCATCCGGCAGATTTACCTGCTCCTGAACAAGCCCTTTACCAAATGAACGTCTTCCCATGATAGTACCTCTGTCGTTGTCCTGGATAGCCCCGGCAACAATTTCACTGGCAGAAGCAGAACCTTCGTCAATAAGAATGATAATTTCTTCATTTTCAAAACTTCCCCGTCGGGAAGCATATGCATAATTGCGGGGTCTGTTTTTTCCTTCGGTGTAAACGATAAGTTTTCCATCAGGTAAAAATTCATCAACAACACTGATGGCAGCCTGAAGATACCCACCTGAATTGTTTCGCAAATCCAGAATAAGTTTGTGCATCCCTTCTTTTTTTAACCTGCGGAGTGCCTTTGTGGTTTCTTCGTGAGTGGTTGCTGAAAACCTGTTTAGCTTGACATAGCCGATAGATTCGTCCACCATGTAGGCGATGTCAAGACTGTAGGTAGGAATTATTCCGCGGGTGATGGTGAAATCCAGCAGGCCGGATTCACCTCGTCGGTATATACGCACGTCAACCTTGGTGTTCTTTGGCCCTTTCAGTTTTTTCATTATATCCTGGGTTGTAATGTCAGGCCCGATGATGGTATCACCGTCAACAATTACAATTCTGTCACCTGCTTTTATTCCCACTTTTTCAGAAGGGGCACCGGCAATAGGACTGACAACCAGTGCAGTATCTTTTTCTATCCGAAATTGCACGCCAATGCCCTCAAAGTTTCCTTCGAGTTGCTCGTTTACCTCTTCGAATTCACTGGCAGGAATGTATTGAGAATGTGGGTCGAGATTTTCAAGCAACTGAACAATAGCATCCTCTTCCAGTTTATCGATGTTCACAGTATCCACCCAGTCGCGTGAAATATAGCCAAGTACATCGCTCACTTTACTGTATTCTGAAAAATCCATTGAGAAAATATTTCCCTGCTGGGATTGTTTTGGGGCTAATCGAATGCCCAAAAGGATGCCTGCCATCAGTATAATTGCAAAAAGAAGAGGCAAATAAATGGTAATCTTATGTTTAAAGTTGGCCATAGTTTAGTTTACTTTGCAAAAAAAAGAAAAGAATCAGCAATCCTACTTAAACGCTGGTGCATTTATTATCTTGTTTGCAATTAAATAAACACTATGTCGAAACTTTATGTTGTTCCTACGCCAATCGGAAATCTTGAGGATATCACTCTGAAGGCGCTCAGGGTGCTTAAAGAGGTGGATTTTATACTTGCTGAGGATACCCGCACCACATCAGTTCTTCTCAGACATTACAACATTAGCAAGTCGGTAGTCCCATATCATCAAAATAATGAGCATCAGGTGTTTGAGCGTTATTGTCAACGCATTGTACAGGGCAATCAGGCGGCTTTGGTAACCGATGCCGGTACACCAGCTATTTCTGATCCTGGGTTCCTGATTGTCAGAGAATGTTTGAAAAATGGTCTGTCTGTTGAATGTTTGCCGGGTGCAACAGCGTTTATTCCTGCGCTTGTTGTTTCCGGCCTGCCAGCCGATCGCTTTTTTTTCGAAGGCTTTCTTCCGCACAAAAAAGGACGTAAATCCCGGATTGAATATATTCGGGATCTGCCATATTCGGTAATTCTTTACGAGTCACCGCACCGTTTGGTAAAAACCCTTGAACAGCTTGGTGAAATATTAGGTGACGACCGTCATATTTCCGTTTCACGTGAACTGACAAAAGTATTTGAAGAAACTACCCGCGGAACTGTTTCGGATGTCCTGACCCATTTCAACGGGAAAACCATTAAAGGAGAATTTGTTATTGTTATCGAAGGGAAAAAGCAATAGGTGATTCACAGAATATCCATCAAATTATACCTCAATGCAATTTACTTACGATTATCCGCGTGCTTCAGTAACTGTTGATATAGCAGTTTTCTGCCATTTTGCCGATAATTTGAAAATACTGTTGATAAAGCGCGGAAGGCCTCCCTACGAAGGAACTTGGGCTTTACCGGGAGGATTCATCGAAATGGAAGAAACCCTGGTACAGTCCGCTTATCGGGAGCTGGCAGAAGAAACCGGGTTGAAAGATGTGGATCTTAAGCAGTTCAAAACATATGGCGATCCTGGCCGTGACCCACGTGGAAGAACAATTTCCGTTGTTTTTTATGGATTTATTTCTCCCAAATTTTCTTTTGCTACCGGTGGTGACGATGCTTCCGAAGCTGAATGGTTTTCGGTTTTTAACTTTCCGCCGCTGGCTTTCGACCACCCGAAAATTCTTAATGAATTGTTACTACATCTAAAAATTTTCTAACTAAATGAACTGCTCAGTTGAACAAGAAAAAATGGTTTTGTTAAGAAAAATTGATCAGAGCAGATGAATTATCATGTTTAAACATTTAAAATTAAATACATTTGCAGCAATTTTAGTGCTGACTCATTAATCAAATAAACATTATTCATTAAAATCTACACTTATGCTAAAAGGACATCCTAAGGGACTTCTGGGTGCTGCCTTATCGAATATGGGCGAGCGCTTTGGATTTTACACCATGATGGCAATTCTGGTGTTATTTCTTCAGGCAAAATTCGGATTGAGCGGAACACATGCCGGAATCATTTATTCCGTGTTTTATTTCTCGATTTACATTCTGGCTTTTGTCGGTGGTTTAATTGCTGACCGGACAAGAAAGTACAAATCAACAATTCTCATTGGTTTGATTATTATGGCTCTGGGTTATGTTATGCTCGGTTTCCCGACCCCGACACCCACTCCAAACAAAACTCTTTTCCTGATTATTTCATGCTTTGCACTTTTTGTCATTGCATTCGGTAACGGACTTTTTAAAGGAAATCTTCAGGCATTGGTAGGGCAGATGTATGACAATGAGCAATATGCACAAAAGCGTGATTCTGGTTTTTCATTGTTTTATATGTTTATCAATGTTGGTGCATTATTTTCACCACTTGCTGCAGTAGGAATGAGAAATGGATGGTTGCTCAGCCATGGTTTAAAGTATAATCCCAATTTACCGGAACTTTGTCATGCTCATCTCAGTGGCACCATCACTCCCGAAGCTCAGGAAAGGCTTATAAATCTTGCCGGTGAGGTTAGTTCAGTACCTGTTACCAACATAGATGCTTTTGTGAATAATTACCTGAATATTTTCACACAGGGATTCCATTATGCATTTGCCATTGCCGTGGGTGCCATGCTCATATCATTAATTATTTACCTGACTAACAGGTATAAATTTCCTGTTCCAAAACTCAAAAGTAAGAAGTCAGAACTTGATCCCGATGAAATTACAATGGATGCAAAAGAAATCAAACAAAGACTTTATGCACTTTTTGCAGTATTTGGTGTAGTGATTTTCTTCTGGTTCTCTTTCCATCAGAACGGATTGACCCTAACCTATTTTGCAAAAGATTATACCGACCTGAGTATGATCAAGATAAATCTTGGATTTATGACTATCGAAGGCGCAGAAATTTTCCAGTCGTTTAATCCTTTATTTATTGTATTGCTTACACCTGTAACTCTTGCCTTCTTTGGATTTCTCAGAGCAAGAGGCAAAGAACCTTCTACTCCGAAAAAAATCGCAATCGGGATGGCCATTGCAGCTTCTGCATACTTTGTAATGGCATGGGGTTCTGTCGGTTTGCCATTGAAAGCAGATGTTACAGCAATGGGCGGGCTGGCTCAGGCTGATCGCATTACTCCTTTCTTACTTATAGCAACTTATCTGATTCTTACCGTTGCAGAGCTGTTTATCAGTCCGCTTGGTATTTCATTTGTTTCAAAGGTAGCGCCGCCTCATATGCAGGGTATCATGCAGGGTGGATGGCTCGGTGCAACTGCAGTAGGAAATCAGTTGTTGTTTATTGGTGCCATTTTCTATGAATCAGTACCACTTTGGTTAACATGGTCGGTATTTGTTGCCGTGTGTTTACTCTCAATGGGAACTATGTTTTTTATGCTGAAATGGCTCGAAAGAGTTGCCAGATAATTAGAAAGCTTTAAAATAGAATACAGGCTGTCCCAAAGGTCAGGTTTATCCTTTAATATTGATAATCCAAAATCGCAGACTTTTGAGACAGCCTTTTTTCTGCCCTGGGAAATCCCTCACAATTTCCTGCTCATTGGTTCATTCAGTTCTGATGTAAATCTTTGTACTTTTGCCAATCTTAAATCAGGAAATATTTACCAGAAAATGGAAGAAAAATTAGCTGCTTTTCGCCGCCTGCTCATAATTATGGATGAATTGCGTGCCGGCTGCCCGTGGGATAGGCAACAGACTCTTGAGAGCCTGAGATATCTTACTATCGAAGAAACTTATGAATTGTCGGATGCGATTCTCGAAAAAGATATGAATGCCATAAAAAAGGAATTAGGCGACCTGATGCTGCACCTGGTTTTTTATGCAAAAATCGGTTCTGAATCGGGCCATTTTGATATTAAGGATGTTCTGGACAGCATCAGTGAAAAACTCATCGAACGTCATCCGCATATCTATGGAGAAGTGAAAGTTGCGGATGCTGAAGATGTAAAAAATAACTGGGAAAAAATTAAGCTTAGAGAAAAAGACCGTAAGTCAGTACTTGACGGTGTTCCAAATTCTTTGCCTGCAATGGTAAAAGCCTTTCGTATGCAGGAAAAAGTACATGGGGTAGGTTTTGACTGGGAAGATGCAGAACAAGTGTGGGAAAAAGTGCAGGAAGAAATCCGGGAACTTCGATATGAAGTAAAAAATAGCCATCAGGCTCAAATGGAAAAAGAATTTGGTGATTTGTTGTTTTCATTGGTCAACTATGCCAGATTTATTGGCGTAAATCCTGAAGATGCACTCGAACGCACCAATAAAAAATTTCTCAGACGCTTCAAATACATCGAAGAAAAAAGCAGATTACAGGGAAAAGAGCTGAAAGAAATGACGCTGAAAGAAATGGATGCATTTTGGGACGAAGCCAAACAAGAGGAATAGCAGTGGCCTGGTGAGTTTATAAAGTGTTTTTAAGGTGAATGAAAATTCCTGTTTCTCCACGTTTATTCACCGAAGCTTCCACCCTGAAAACCATGTCGTAATAGGTAACCAGGTCAAGGCCAAATCCACCACCAAGCAATAACTGATTCGACAGATCATCCTCATCATAATTTCTGAAGTCATCTACATAACCAACATCAAAGAAAGCATTGGCATACAATGCATAGTGAATTTTCCCGAATTTTTCGGATTTGATAAATCTGATGTTTCCTGTTTTTGGGGTTATGACAGCGTATTTTATCGCGTTTTTTGAAAGTATAAAGCTTTGTCCGTCAATGACATAAAGTTCGTATCCTCTTACGAAGTTACGATCGAAACCCAGGCCGGTTTCATAAAAATAGGGTTGATTGCGGTTGGTTGAAATTTTTCCTGTCCAGTCAGTCGAAAAAAATAGTTTTTTAGGCAGTTTCCAGTATTTTCGATAAGAGCCTGTCAATTCCATCATTCCAAGATCATCATTTTTTAGAATTCCCAACCCGCTTTTTATCAATTGACCTGTGAAATAGGAGCCCTGCAACGGATAGGGTTTGGAATCGCGTTGATCGCTGGTGAACTGGTAGTTGAAACTCAGGTATTCATTTCTGATTTCGCTTTTAAAAGAATATTCAGGGTTGAGGGTCAGAATGGTGTCACCAAAGACAAAATAGTTGTACTTCAACTGAAGCAGGTGTTGATGAACATGGTTAGGTCTGTGAGTGAGCACAAGATAGGTATAAAAATTTTTATAAATATATCGGTCGTCAAGTCTGATAAACAGTTGCTTATTATCCTGGGTTTGGAATGGGACTTCACGATTTTGAATCCATCCGGTACCGATTGCAGCGCCGAATGTTTGTTTTTTGTCAATATAAGGAATGTTGTAACTCACTTCGTAACGCTCATCATAGCCCAATCTTATCAACATTCTGAGGGATTCCATTCGCCCACGGTTGTTTTCTTTGTTCAAAAAGATTCCATAGCTGATCCTGTCGAAATTTTTTTCTTTCCACCAGGTATTAAAATTCCGGTCAGATATTTCAAAAATGGGAACCGGCCACAAATACCATCGTTCTATGAAACGGAACTGAATTTTCAGGTGCACAAAGTCATCCTGTCTGATTACCGAATCGGTGATATCAACAAAGTTGAAAAGTGAAGTTTTAAGCAGATTTTGTTGTGAAAGTTCAAGCTTGTGGTACAATTTGTCTGATGAAATGGTATCGCCTTTTTTGAAAGTTAGTTCTCGGGAAATGATAAAATCTTTGGTGATTTTGTTTCCGGTAAACTCAATATTTTCGATAATATAGCTTTTTTTGGACTTATTGGCAAAATCATTGAGGATGATGCTGTCGTTTGGCTGGTATCCGGAATTGAGCTGCCGATGCTGTGCCTGCAACTGAATAGAGAAAAGTAAACCACACAACCAAAACCATTTTTTCATTATGTCCATCTTGGTATTATCCTGCAAAACCTTATCCTTCGTTCACAAACTTTATGATTGAGAAATCAGGTTTCAAGAAAACGCATCAGGAGATCATAACGTTCGCGCAGCATTGCTTCGTTTTTCTCATTATCGCCAAAATAAAAACTGATGGTGTAATCGTAGCGGATAAGTGTTTGAAGCACAGGTTCAAGATTTATCCGGTTTAGCTTGAGAGTAATTTCCATTTTGGTTGAATCGGGAATTGATCTGACTCCGGTGCTTAGTATTTTAGTGTCGTTGCTTTCAATAATTCTGGCGATTTCGCTCATTGAGTAATCGTTTTGATTAACTTCAAGGATGATAATGCCTCCGGGATTATTCACCGACATTGTTTGTGCCAGCTCCGTCAGAAGTTTGGGGACAGTAATGACTCCGGCATAGAATTCGTTTTGGTCGAGAACCGGAAGGATGTTTATTTTTTGGTCGGTCATAATCTTGAGTACATTAAAATAATGCTCATATTCATGAATGAAAGGTTTCGGCAAGGCTATGCATTGGTGCTCAAGTTTCTGATGACGATCTGAGGCAGACCATAGATCATTTTCCGAAATCAGTCCGATGTAAACTTTGCCATCAACTACCGGAAGATGATCCAATTTGTTTTCATTAAAGAGTTTGAGCGCAAAAGAAATTTTATCTGATTTTTTCAGTGGTGGAATGAAGGCATTGATCAGGTTTTTTGCAATCATTTGAAAATCGTGGTTTATGCTTTTGCTAAATATGAAACTTATTGTATTAAGAGAATTTCAAATTTCAGACCATCAAAGGTCTTGCCATTTTTATTGGTTATTCCCATTCCCATGCTTCTTTTTCCAGATAATCATCGTTGAAAATGCGTAAATAGCTCTCATAGCGTGACAGAGCAATTTTTCCGTTTTTCACTGCTTCTTTCACAGCACAGTGTGGTTCGTGCGTGTGTGTGCAATTATTAAACTGGCATTCGTGCATGTATCGCCTCATTTCGGGAAATCGCTCGGCAATTTCTTCTTTTCTGAATTTCACAAGTCCAAACTCGCGAATTCCGGGAGTGTCGATAATAAAACCGCCGAAAGAGAGTGAGTGCATTTCGGGAAAAGTAGTGGTGTGTTTTCCTTTGAGATGATATTCTGAAATATCACCGGTTTTTAGTTTCAGCCCTGGCACAATGGCATTCACCAGTTGCGATTTGCCAACACCCGAAATTCCTGAAAAAAGACTCACCTTATCTTTAATTTCTGATTTGACATCGGTAATGTTTCTGCCTGTCAGCGCTGACACTCTGAAGGTTTTGTACCCGGCTGCTTCATATATTCTGGTGAGATTATCGAGCTGCAGAAAATCGGGTTCACCATAAATATCAATTTTGTTGAAAACCAGTGCGGCAGGGATGTGGTAAGCCTCAGCAGTAACCAGAAAACGATCAATAAAACCAACACTTGTACGTGGCTCCCTGATGGTAACTACAAGTAAAGCCAGGTCAATATTGGCTGCAATGATGTGAGATACTTTTGAGAGTTTGGTTGATTTTCGGATGATGTAATTATAGCGGGGAAGTATTTTGTTTATCAAACCCACTTTTTCTTCATCCCGATAATCAAATTCAACCTTGTCACCAACAGCAAGCGGATTAGTGGTTTTAATTCCTTTCATCCTGAAATTTCCCTTGAGCTTGCACCCGGCAACAAAACCAGTGTCAGTGCGAACACTGAACCAGCTCCCGGTGGATTTTATTACAACGCCTTTCAATTTATCAGGATTAATTTTTTATCAAAAGTAGGTATTTTGATTAATAACTGCAAAAAATATAATAAGAGTCTTGAGAGTAAATGTTTTTTTCAGTAAAGACTAAAATTTTGGAGGATAAATCATTACAGATTATATCAATCCTTACAGCTAGGATGCTTTTTGAACATTGCTGGGCAATTCAAGACCATAGCCGGATTTCAGATCTTCGCGCTTGAGTAAAACAGAAAAGATTAAACCTAAAATTCCAAGTCCTGCGAGCATCAATAACGCCCAGGTATAGTCGTAGGCATAATTTCCGGTGGCAATGACTTCGGGTGTGATAGATGGGTTGGATTTATCAAGTACAATACCTATCATCAGCGGGAAAGCCCATAAACCAAGATTTTGTATAGAATACATAGCACCAAATGCAGTTCCAATTCTTTTTTCGTCAACGATTTTGGCAACAGAAGGCCACATGGCTGCGGGCACCAGCGAAAAAGCCACACCAAGAAAAATCATTGGAATTACCGGATTAATCATGGTAAAAGCAAAGGTGAGATGGATTAATATCAACAACAGCGAACCACACATCATTAGCGTAGCACTTCGGCCGTATTTGTCCACAACAAAACCAAAAAGGGGGGTAAATGCCATTGTCCCCAAACTCAGGTAGGAAGCAATACGTCCGCTGGCCTGCTGACTCAGGCTGAACTTATTGAGAAAAAAATCAGCCGAAAACGATTGAAAAGGAAATACAGCAGAATAAAAAGTGACGCATAACAAAGTAACATAAATAAACGACGGGTTGGTCATCAGTTTTTTAAAATCAATCAAGCTGAACCTGGTTTTTTGTGTGGCTTGTGTGGTTTCGGCAAGCTGGCTGTCAAGTTTTCTGTCAAAAAAGGAATAAAACAAGAATCCTAAAAAAGCGATACCGAGCAATAAAGCAGCAAACCATACAGCCATGCTCCAGTGGGATGCTGTTTCTTTGAGATAAGGCGAAAAATTGAATGCAGCGAAAGATCCAAGACGGGCAATCCCGATTTTGGTACCCAGTGCAAGCGCCAGTTCTTTTCCTTTAAACCACTTAACAATTATTTTGCTGATGACAACAATGCTTGTTTCAGCACCAAGACCGAAGAAAAAACGACCAAGCAACATCATTTTCAGCTCTGGTGAGTAAGCTGTCAGGAAGGAACTCATCAACCCGTAAAAGGGGCCTCCGTTAGAATAGGTTTGGCTGGAACCGTAAGCAGTGATAATGCCCCCGACAGCCATCATTCCGATAAAAAGCGATCCTGTTAGCCTGATGCCCAGCCGGTCAAGAATGATACCACCCAGCACAGCCATTAAAAAAAATGTGTTGGGAATGGAATAAAAAGAGACGAAAAGCCCGAAATCGGAGGAAGTAAACCCAAATTCGGTTTCCAATGTGCGTTTCAGAGGCGATATGGCATCATAAAAGTAGTAGTTGGCAGCCTGTATTGATGCAACCAGTAACAATATGCTCCAGCGATTGAGTAATGATTCTTTCAGCGGCTTTTTTAAAGTCATCTTGTAGAAATTTAGTTTAACACAATAAAAACCAGGTATTTGTTGATAAAAAAGGCTGCCTCAGTAGTCTGGATTTGTTCCGAAATATCGAAAACCCAAATGAAAGACTTTTGAGACAGCCTCTGCAGTCCTGTTAATGTTTATCTGTTGGATTTACTTTTTATTCGGGAGATCAAGCCCGTAATTTTTTACCTTATTCACTCTTTTGAGTATGAGCGAAAGAATGATTGCCAGGACGCCAAATCCGGCAAAAATCATTTCAGGAACAAAATAATTGTATTTGGCTGTTGTATCACCGGCATCAATTAGTTCTTTAACACCCGGGTTAGAAACAGATATTGACCATCCGATGAGAATCGGAACTATCAGCAGCCCGATATTCTGAATCCAGAATGTTAAACCATAAGCAGAGCCAAGATAACGATCTTCGACTATTTTGGGAATAGAAGGCCACATGGAAGCAGGTACAAGTGAAAAAGCCACTCCGAGGATAACAATGTTAAGAATTGCCACGGTAGTTGTAAACATTTCGGCAGGAACCAACGCAAAAATCAGGTGAGAGATCATCATCAGCAAAGCCCCGTAAAGCATCATAGATGCGCCTTTTCCTTTCAAATCAAGATATAATCCCATGAAAGGGGTGAGTATCATTGCTCCAATGGGGAACCATGAAAAGTAAGCAGCAGCTACTTTAATTTCAACATTTAATTTGGAAGCGAGCATATCAGTTGCAAACTTTTGAAAGGGAAAGATGGCAGCGTAAAACAAAACACACAATGCTGCTATAGTCATAAATCCCGGATTACGAATAAGTTTACCAATATCAGAAACTTTAAATTCTTCTTCGGGTAACTCGTTTTCAATATCTCCAATTTGTTTATCCAGTTTCACATCCATAATGGTGTAAACCAGGAAAGTAAGTAACCCGATGACCAGGAAAATAACTCCCCACAGCACCGAATTGGAAGCACCACCATTTTCGGCAAAGATTGGTGACAATCTGAAAACAGCAAAAACACCGAGCCTGGCAACTGCCATTTCAAGCCCCATTGCGAGAGCCAGCTCTTTTCCTTTAAACCATTTTACAATTGTCTTTGAAACGGTAATCCCCGCCATTTCAACACCAACACCAAATATAGCAAACCCGACAAAAGCAAGCTTTGCGGATGCAGGTATATTTACCATGAAGGTAGAAAGAAATTCATAAAAACCTGATTGTGCAAAACCTTCAGTTAATGCATAATACTTCAGTGAGCCACCTATCACCATGGTCAGACCGGAAGTGATAATGGTAAAACGAATTCCCATTTTGTCGAGAATAATGCCAGATAGTATCAGGAAGAAAGCAAAAACATTGAGAAAAAACTCTGACCCTCCCAACATTCCAAATACTTCAGGTGACCATCCATAATCGGTTTGAAACAGGATTTGAAGTGGTGCTGCAACATCTACAAAAAAGTAGGCAAAGAACATTGTTGATGCAATGAGAAACAATGCAATCCATCTTGCTGTTTTCGAATCGCGTAGAGACTTTCTAATTTTTTCCATGTGAGTTTAGTGATTAAGTGAATTTTTTTAAAGCGCCAAATGTAGCATTAATCGGCAAAATATTGTCAGATTAGTATTAAAAGGCCGGAGTAAAATGATTATTGGTTGTTTAAATTTGGAACGATGCTATCTTTGCAGCCAATTTAAAAATTTACTCATGGCAAAAGATATTTTAAAAGGCGGGGAATTTCTGATTAAGGAATCAGAGCCCTCTGATGTATTTATTCCTGAAGAAATTTCTGAAGAACAAAAAATGATTGCACAGACGTGTAGTGATTTTCTCGAAGCATATGTTTATCCAAATCTTGACCGAATTGATAATCAGGAAGAAGGATTGATGAAGCACCTGTTGCAGAAATCCGGTGAGCTTGGACTGCTGGCAATTTCTGTCCCGGCCGAATACGAAGGTTTTGAGCAGTCATTCGTCACTTCGATGCTGGCCAGCGAATACATGGGAGCAGGTTATTCATTTTCGGTTGCCTACTCCGCACATACAGGGATTGGAACACTACCGATTGTTTATTATGGTAACGAACAACAAAAACAAAAATATATCCCAAGTCTTGCTACTGGCGCACTCACTTCCGCATATTGCTTAACCGAGCCTAATGCCGGTTCCGATGCAAATTCAGGTAAAACAAGAGCAGTTCTTTCAGAAGATGGTAAACATTATATCCTGAACGGGCAAAAAATGTGGATTACCAATGGCGGTTTCGCTGATTTGATGACTGTTTTTGCCAAAATTGACAACGATCGCGTACTGAGTGCATTCATTGTTGAACGTGCTTTCCCGGGCATAATATTCAATGCCGAGGAGAAAAAAATGGGAATCAAAGGTTCTTCTACCGTACAAATCTTTTTTAATGATTGCAAAGTGCCGGTCGAAAACCTGCTGGGAAACAGAGGAGAAGGATTTCGTATTGCACTGAACATTCTGCACATGGGGAGAATCAAGTTGGGAGGTACGGTACTGGGCGCTGCCAAACGTACCATCACCCAGTCAGTCAATTATGCAAATGAACGCAAACAATTTGGGAAAAGCATCGCTGAATTTGGCGCTATAAAGCATAAATTAGCCGAACAGGTAATAAAAACATGGGTTACTGAAGCTTCGGTTTACCGCGTCAGCCATTCGATTGACGAAGCTATCCAGAATCTCATTGAAACAGGTGTGCCCAAAGGTAAAGCCTCAATTGATGGAATTGCACAGTACGCTATCGAAGCAGCCTTCCTAAAAGTTTTTGGTTCTGAAGCGCTGAGTTTTATTGTTGACGAGGCTGTTCAAATCTTTGGCGGAATGGGTTTTTCTTCAGAAACACCGGTTGACCGTGCCTATCGTGATGCAAGAATCAATCGGATTTTTGAAGGAACCAACGAAATTAACCGCATGCTTGTGGTGGATACGACGATAAAAAAATCACTCAAAGAGGGTTTTGATGTTAGTCGTTACTCGAAATCCATCCTCAAAAGCATGGAAGAACCAGTTACAGAGAGTATTTCAACCAATTATTACGAAGAAAAGAAGTTTTTTATTAAGAATTTCAAAAAAGCTACATTACTACTTCTCGGTGAAGTTTCAGAAACTTATCAACGCAGCCTTACCAACGAGCAGGAAGTTTTGTTCAATATTTCGGATATGATTATGCAGGTGTACGCTGCCGAATCCGCTTTGCTGCGTCTCCAAAAACTCGAAAACATCAAGGGAACTGATGAAATGGCTATTTACAAGGATATCGTTGATGTTTTCATTTATGAAGCTGCTGATATACTTTACAAATCAGGTAAAGATGCCATTAATTCATTCGCCGGGGACAAAAATTACTTCGAAAAACTATTGAGTTATTTGGAAAGATTAACAACGATTAAACCGGTAAATATTAAGGAAGCCCGCAGGCGCATCGCCAACTATCTTATCAGTGAGAATAAGTATAAATTTTAATACCGAATGTTTTTGTTTTAGCAGTAAAATCATGTTTTGATCAGGATTGTTGAAAGATGTTCTTTCTGATTTATAAATAAATAGAATGAAAAATCTTATTTCTGCCAGTTATAAAGGCTTTGCCAGTGACAACTGGTCAGGTGTTTCTCCAGAAGTATTGCAGGCTATTGTGGATGTGAATGCCGGACATCACCCTGCATATGGTGAAAATGATCCGTTTATGGATCTCGCAACACAAAAATTCAGAGAGGTTTTTGGTGATAAGAGCAGGGTGTTTTTTGTTTATAATGGTACCGGTGCCAACGTGCTTGCGCTACAGCAACTGGTGCGCTCATGGGAAGGTGTTGTTACTCCCCATTCTTCACATCTGAACGAAGATGAAGCAGGTGCTCCTGAAAAATTTTCAGGCAGTAAACTTCTTACCGTTTACTGCGAAGATGGGAAACTTAAGCCAGCACAAATAGAACCTTTCATCCAAAGTTTCGGGTTTCAGCATCATTCACAGGCTAAACTCGTCAGTATTTCACAGGTTACCGAATTGGGAACGCTCTATTCGTTGAGTGAGATCAAAGCGCTGGCTGATTTCGCCCATTCAAACAATATGTATCTTCACATGGATGGAGCGCGCATTGCAAATGCAGCAGCAGCACTTGGGTGCTCCTTTAAAGAAATGACAACTGACTGTGGTGTAGATGTGATTTCGTTCGGTGGGACTAAAAACGGTCTGATGTTCGGTGAAGCGGTGGTTTTTACTGATGAAAAACTTGCTGAAGGATTTCAGTATAACCGCAAACAAGGCATGCAACTGGCGAGCAAAATGCGCTATATCATTGCTCAGTTTGTTACTTATCTTGAAAATGATTTGTGGAAATACAATGCACTCAATGCCAATCAGATGGCCAGGCTGCTTGGTGAAAAACTGTCAGATTTACCCGGAATCAGCCTCAGCCGGCCTGTTGAAGCCAATGGCGTTTTTGCCATTATCCCAAAAGATGTGATTCCCAAATTGCAGAAAAAATATTTTTTTCACGTGTGGGATGAATCAAAAAACGAAGTCAGGTTAATGTGCTCCTTTGATACTAACCTGTCGGATGTGGAAGGCTTTGTGAGCGCTGCAGCAAAGTTGATGAACGGACATTAATTTATTAATCGTATGAGTTGTCAGGAGACGAATTTATAAACTAATCAATCGGCATTAGTAGAGTAAGATTTTTCCTGTCCACATTCTGTCATCAGCTTGAATTGTGCAATAGTAAAATCCGGATTTTTGCCTGTTTCCTTCATTGTCTGTTCCATTCCAGGTGAATGAATGTTCTCCTGTATTAAGTTTATTGTTGGTGAGTTGTTTTACAATTTTGCCAGTATTGTCAAAAATCTGAACCGAAACATTGCTTTGTTTATTTAGAGTGAAATGGATAGAAGTTAAATCATTGAAAGGATTTGGATAAATAGTTAAGAATGAATCATCATTCTTTCCAAATAATTTCTGTAAACTTGTTGCCGAGCCCTGCTCAAGAAAGTAGCGGATGATTTCTGCTACAATATAAGGTTTTATGCTGAGGCTGTCATCGTTTTTAAGCGCACTTAAAACAATGGATGACGAAATTACCTTGTAAGTGTTGTCGGGGTTGTAGGCAAACATTCGCTGATAACCATCCTCTGACGTGTAAAGTACTTCGGCAGCAGTACTTACCAGCCGGTCAACAAGGTAATGCGGAGAGTTTCCACCGGAATAACTGTAGTCAATATTTTTCAACAGTTCCTTATTTTTCCCTTCAATTTTTTGTACTTCATAAATTTCACCTTCCTGGTGAAATTTAATGCCAAACCGTGTCATCATTTCAGTGCCAAGATGATCAAATCCGAGCTTGGTGCTTTCGATATAGAGGTTACCGTTGTTATTAGTCAGGTAATCAATCAGTCTGGCCTGGTCTGTTGCATTTACAGTACCAGGCGGGGTCATACCTCAGCTTAGGCAATAACAGCCCATGGTTGCAAAAATGATATCGTATTGTCCGGGGTCTGTTGGTAAAATGTTGAATTTGTCGTACTGGACACCTGCTGCAAGCAAGGCATTTTCGATGCCTGTGTTGGGTTGTTCCAACTCGCCGGTTTCAGGATTAGTAATCGTGGCAATGTTATTGTCGTTGTCCCAGAGTAAAACAGTAAAATCCTGTTGCGGACGGATGCCTGCGAATTTACTTTCAGATTGATTATTATTCGGGTACTGGTCATTAACATACTCGATTTCCGAATATAAAACAGTATTTTGGATATCATCAGAATACCAGTTTACAGGCACTTCAGCACTGTTTCCGGGATTTATCGTACCGTTGAAATCAGCAGAAGCAAGTTCGGCATTGTTTTTAAAACTGAAAAGTTTTATTGAAAAATCAGTGGTTGTTTGTACCCCGAGATTCCTGACGTTCAAATGCCAGGTTCCTGATTCACCCGGGATTAAAGTTGCCGGCCCGGTGAGGTTAAGTGCTTCAAGATCATGATTAAAAAAGGTGGTAAGATGAATGTTGAAAGTAAACCATCCCCAGAGGGCATTTGATTGGGCACCGTAAGACCGCATTTTGATCCTTACTTTCTGCCCGACAAATTCATCCATAGGGATAAGCATATCACTTCCGGATATGTTTCCCCACGTTCCATTACTCAGTTCATATTCCCATACAACTGTTTCTTGGGTATCTTGAAGAATTAGTATTTCACATTTCTCGTTGGTTACATTAGCCATGTACACATCAATAAAGTGGTTGATAATTAAATCACCTCCGGTTGACGGTATTTCATATTCGGGGGAAATAACCCAAAAGTCGTAGCCATAGGTTACCGGATGATAGTACATAAAAATATAGCCCGGTTCCTGAAACCAGTTGCCCTGAAACTGCCATCCGTTCAGATCCGATTCGAAATCTTCGTTAATGACTGTGGTTTGTGGAAAAGCGGGCCATTGAAAAATAAAAACTGAAAACAACAGAAAAAGGCATTTTTTTGGCATATGGTCAATTTGTTTGATAACATTTTGCGGACAAATGTAAATATTTACATGTGAACAAGTCAAATATTAACACAATTTTAACATTTTCATTGGTTGACCAAAGAATGGGACTATCATTAATAAAGCGCGACATATCACCAAAAAATCAATCGGGGCAAGGGAATGTAAAATGTATGAGGTTTATGAAACTGCTCTGTGAGTTACATTGGCGAAACAAAAACATCTTTAACGGAATTGCATTATTTTTGGGGTTTAAATCACTAAAACGTAAAAATGATGAATAAAATCAGACCAACATCCAGGATTATTAGTGTAATTCTGGTAAACCTTTTTATTGCTGTTTCAGCTTTTCCTCAGTTTCAGACAAGCTATCAGTTACAATTTAAAAATCAGGTTTTTGTTCCGGCAGAAAATGCTTTGGAATTTGCTACCTTCTTAAGGATAAATCAGGATCAAATATTTGAAGATCAGTTTTTTACAATTATTCAGTTTTATCAGATTCCTGACGAAAATATTCGCCAGAACCTGGAAACAAGTGGCATTACTTTACTCGACTACATTCCTCATTTTGCCTATTTTGCTTCAGTAAAAACAGATTTTGATGCTTCAGTGGTTGCGGGTGCGGAAATAAGGAGTTTTGTTGAAATCACAGACGAAATAAAATTATCTCCCGGGCTCCATTACAATGATATTCCTGATCATGCCATGCGCGGCGAAAATAGGGTTGAACTGCTGGTTAGCTATTTTTCAGGAATTGATACCGGTAAGGTATTGGAAAGACTTGTTTCAGAAGGTTATGAAGTTATTAGGAGTGAAGATTTTGGAAAATATGTGCACCTGATTGCGGATTTACAGGCCGTGAGTGCTTTATCAAAGCTTCCTTTTGTAATGTACATTGAACCGGTTTATCCTGTTCCGGTACCTGACAATTACACTGGTCGAACACTGCATCGTTCCAATGCCATTGCAAATGATTTTTCAGCCGGTCGCAATTATGATGGTACGGGAGTAAACGTTATGCTTCAGGATGATGGTATAATAGGTCCCCATATCGATTATCAGGGAAGAATATTAGCTCAATATTTGGGCAACAACAGCGGCAATCATGGTGATCACTGTGCCGGAATTATCATGGGAGGAGGGAATGTTGACCCGACAGCACGCGGGAATGCTTTTGGTGCAAATCTTTACGTTTACAGCGCATCCAATTATTCAGGGTTCAGCAATATTCCAACACATTATTTTACCAACCAGATAAGGGTTACTTCAACTTCATACAGTGACGGATGCAATGCCGGTTATACCACACTTACACGAACAATGGATCAGCAATCACGGATATACAATAAATTATTACATGTATTTTCAGCCGGGAACGCTGGTGCAGACAACTGTGGTTATGGTGCCGGACCTGGGTGGGGAAATATAACCGGAGGTCACAAAGCCGCGAAAAATGTGATTGCAGTTGCCAACCTGAACTCAACGGATGGACTTTCAGGGTCTAGCAGCAGGGGGCCAGCTCATGACGGACGAATTAAACCTGAAATTGCTGCAAAAGGAACGAGCGTTTATTCTACCATTGATCCAAATACTTATGATTTTAAAACAGGGACTTCAATGTCTTGCCCGGGTGTTGCAGGTGTAGTTACACAACTTTATCATGCTTACCGTGAGTTAAATGGCGGGAATGACCCCATAGGCGGACTTATAAAAGCGTTGATAATGAATACCGCTGAAGACCTTGGGAATCCTGGTCCTGACTTTCGTTTTGGTTTCGGACGAATAAACGGTTTAAGGGCTGTTGAAGTTTTGGAACAGGGAAGATATGATTCTGCAACAGTCAATAATGGCGAGACTCTCGAACATTTTTTTGATGTACCGGAAAATGTTGCTGAGTTAAGAGTAATGGTTTATTGGGTTGATTTTGAAGCTGTGGTGAATACCAACTGGGCGTTGGTGAACAACCTTGACATTCAGGTTACCGATCCCTCTTCTTCAACATGGCTTCCCTGGGTGCTAAATCATTACCCTGACCCTGACAGTCTGGACAAACCTGCCTTCAGAGGAATTGACGACCGAAACAATCAGGAACAGGTTACAATTGAGACACCTGAGTCAGGACAGTATAAATTGACAGTCACAGGAACTAATATCCCACAAGGGCCACAAACCTATTACATAATTTACGAATTTATTCCAAATGAAGTGGTTTTGACTTATCCTTATGGTGGCGAAAAAGTTTTACCTGGTGCTGAAGAAACTATCCGATGGGATGCTGCAGGCAATGAAGGGGTTTTTGTACTCGAATATTCTCTCGACAATGGAACTAACTGGCAGATGATACGCGACGATGTCTCCGGCAGCCTTCGCTATTACAACTGGATAGTACCTTCAGCCATTACTTCACAAGCATTGGTTAGAATTCAACGTGATGAATCCGTTTCCCAGTCAATTGCACCATTTGTAATAGCTCCTGTTCCGTCAGGCATAACCGTTGACTGGGCTTGTGAAAATGCACTGCACCTGAGCTGGGAGGAAGTTTATGGTGCTTCTGGTTACACTGTTTACAAACTTGGAGAAAAATACATGGAGCCGGTTGGAACAACCCAGGTGAATTCTTATATTGTTGAAGATGTTTCTTCTGCGCAGATACACTGGTTCAGCATTAGTGCGCATACACCTGACGGAATTCCAGGTCGGCGTTCAATAGCCATAGAAAAATCTGCCGGGACTGTCAATTGTTACAATGTAGATGCCAAAATGATCGATATCCCTTCGGTTACCTGGGGGCTTTTCCAGTCATGTATGGTCTTGTCCGGTCTTGAAGTAACTGTTAAAATGAAAAATTTTGGTCTTGAGCCTATTACTAATCCTGAATTTAATTATCAGTTGAATGATGGCACCATACATACCGGAATATTTGAGGGTACAGTTGAACCTGATTCCATTGTCAGTTATACTTTTGCCGAAGGAATAGATATTTCCCAGATTGGGTCTTATTCACTCAAAAGCTGGGTTGTTTATGCCCCTGACCAGAACGCTTCAAATGATGAGATAATCAAAAACTTTGAAGTGATTGAAGGGGTTTCTCTTACTCCAGGTAACATTCAGACTATGGAAAATTTTGAAATGTGCCTTCCTGTTCCAATTTGTGAGCTTTATTCATGTAATCTTTCAGAAGGCTGGGTTAATCTTACCAATGAGTCACTTGATGACATTGATTGGAGAACCTGGTCCGGTGCAACCTACTCTTTCGAAACGGGCCCGCAGTTTGACCATACAACCGGAACATCAAGCGGGAAGTATCTTTATCTGGAACCATCTGTTAGTTGCTATTTCAGAGAAGCGATTCTCTCCATGCCTTGTGTTGATCTTACCGATGGTGTAAGCCCGGCATTAACCGTGTGGTATCATGCCTATGGTGCAGATATGGGCCGACTGCATGTTGATCTTTTTAACGGAACACAAATCATCCGCGATATCGTTGAACCCGTGGTGGGTAATCAGGGCGATGAATGGCGCGACATGACCATTGACCTGACACCCTGGAATGGCACTGTGGTTGGTATTAGAATCAGAGGATATACAGGAAGTGGTGAAAAAGGTGACCTGGCTATTGATGATATTTTAATCACTGATATTACATCTTCTGAAAATCTTTTTCCTGCTGTGAATCAGATAAGTGTATATCCTAATCCCGGTAAGGATGTTTTTACGATTTCTCTTGATAATATTGGTAGTACTGATTATCAGCTTGTATTAACTGATATGACAGGAAAAATCATTCATCAGGAATCTATCAGAGGTGCCAATAAAAAGTTTTTAAAGTCTCTTAATCTTACTGGCGTAGCTTCAGGGGTTTATTTACTCGAATTAAAATCTGAAACTGATATTTACCAAACCAAGCTTCAGATCAATCAGTAACTTTTCAGATGATTTCATAATATTAATCACCCTGTTAACCATGTATGATCCGAGATTAAAATATCAAATGGATTTGGGTGGCAACTAAGCATTTTTATGTTACTGCATTTCTTTTATCTGAATACTTTTCATACAGGCGAATTTTAACAATTTCTTCGACCCTGCGCACTGCTCTATAAATTTCAGAAAAAGTAGTGTAAAGTGGAGTTATCCCAAACCGGATATTGTCAGGTGCTCTGAAATCCGGAATTACAGCCGGATGCCCATCAATGGGATGGATTAATGCCCGACAGATGCGATATGATTCAGGATGTTGTAGCGATACATGCGAACCACGTGCCTTTGGGTCCAGAGGGGAGCCAAATTTGAATCCTAAAGGCAAGAGAAATCTTTTTGCCAAAAAAATCAGATATTCTGTTTGGCTTACACTTTTAACGCGCAAATTGTTAATCCCTGCTTCAAGAATCAGATTCAGTCCCGGCTCCACTGCTGCAAGAGACAGGATTGGTGGTGTTCCCACCATGAACTTTCGAATTCCATGTGCTGGACGATACTGAGGGTTGAAATCAAATGGCTGTTGTTCGCCAAACCAACCCCATATTGGTGGGACCAATTCATTCTGAAGCTTTTTATTTACATAAAGAAATGCCGGAGAACCCGGGCCACCATTCAGATATTTATAAGTACAACCCACAGCCAGATCAGCATCAGATGCGGATAATTGAAGCGGAACGGCTCCTGCTGCATGACTTAAATCCCAAATAACTATTGCCCCATTCCGGTGTGCAATTTCATTAATTTTTTGCATATCATACATGAACGCGCTTTTGAAAGTAACATGCGAAAGCATAACAATTGCAGTATTTTCATTGATCAGCCCTGACAACTCTTCAGTCCGGACCTGATTATCACCATCGTTTGATGGTGCTATGACAAGTTTGTGATTGTTACCCGAGCGACTGATAATGCTTTGAAGCACATAAAGATCAGTTGGAAAATTTAATTCATCACTGACGATCTGTGTTCGTCCCTTCTGACGATTCAAAGCAGCCTGAGCAAGTTTGTAGAGATTTATGGATGTTGAATCACAAGTTGCTATTTCATCTTCTCCTGCACCTACTATGCTTGCAATTTTACGGCTGATTGTTTCGGGAAGTTCATACCATCCCTGGTTCCAGCTGTTGATGAGTTCATTTCCCCATTTTGCATTAATGTTGTTATGAAGCAAATCTTGCGTGGCAAGCGGTAAGCGTCCGAGTGAGTTTCCATCAAGGTATATCTGGTCTTTACCGGAAAAGTAAAACTTGTTGCGAAAGTGGTGAAGATCATCTTTTTCGTCAAGCTGTAAAGCACAGTCATTATCATAGGTATAGTCAGGGAGCCTCATTTTTGGATTTTTTTGGTTGAAAAACAGTTTTTCCTGGTAACAGATTCTGATGAGCCAGACAACGATCTTCTGTTTGACGAATTAATCCAAGTAACTGATGCAGGTAAATCATCACCAGTAAATTGAAAAGTAACAATTGAAATGAAAGTCATGTTAGTTATATGTATCTGTAATCAAAGGACTTAATCATTCTCAATGAGGTCTGGTCAAGTAAAATCTTTGCAAATTTAAGGTTTTGAACAGTAAATTTATACTGCACGAAAAAATTTTTGAATGACGTGGAACAAGATTTGGTTTTTGCGCTTAAAAGGAAGCGTTATTTATTCTTCGGTCGGAATATCTTTTTCATGAAGGGGGTTAAAAAAACCAGGTTAACCAGCATGAATACCTGGAGAAAGATTTTATTTCGGATATAATTCTTGTTAGAAAAAAAAGCCTGTAAACTTCATATTTACGGGCTTTTAGAGTGGTACCACCTGGAATTGAACCAGGGACACACGGATTTTCAGTCCGTTGCTCTACCAACTGAGCTATGGTACCTCCAATAATTTGGGCTGCAAAAATAACCTCTTTTTGAATAATCCAACATTTTTTTTTATTTGATTCGAAATTTAAACAAAGTATAAATTATATTTGCCACATAATCAAATTATTCGCCCGGAAATGACCAATAAGTCCGATGATAATCATACTGTAACAGAAGCCAAATTGGTGATTGATTTTGGTAATACTTTAACCAAAGTTGCTATTTTTCAAGGAAATGACATTGTTGAACAACTGACTAAAACCACACTTGATCCTGATACTCTCTTTTTACTCAAAGAAAAGTATTCTCCATCTTTTGCTATTAGTGCAAGTGTTATCGATATTCCAGAAAAATTAAAAAAATTCCTGGAAGAAAATTTCAAGTGGATTTCATTGCAACATTCAACCCCAGTGCCGGTACACAATCATTACAAGACTGCTGAAACTTTGGGCAGTGACCGGTTGGCTATGGTGGTTGCTGCAGCTGTACTGATCCCTCGGCGAAAGTGCCTGGTTATTGGCACGGGTACTTGTATTACCTATGATTTTATTGATGAAACAGCAACCTATTTTGGCGGAGCCATTTCTCCAGGTATCAACATGCGTTTTCAGGCGCTGCATAATTTCACCAGCAAGCTACCGTTAGTTAGTTTCGATGAAAATGCCAAATTAACCGGCACAACCACAAAGGAGTCTGTTCTGTCAGGGGTGATTAACGGAGTAATAGCTGAAGTTGATGGTGTAATTGACAGGTATAGAATGCTTTATGGAGATATAGAAGTTGTGCTTACTGGTGGTGACATGAATTTTTTTCGAAAAACGTTAAAAAATCGCATCTTTGCAGTCTCAAATTTGGTACTTTCCGGATTAAATTTAATACTGGAATTTAATGTTAAAGAGAAATAGGACATTTTTAGGGGCTGGGGCATTCATTTTTGCAATGTTTGTTGTCATGTCTTCAGGTTACTCTCAATCAGCAGTTAATTCTCCTTATTCAAGATTTGGACTTGGCGACTTAGCCACCCAAAAAAGCACCTATTACTTTTCAATGGGAGGCGTTGCTAATGCTGTAAGCAGTCCCTTCCATGTCAATCCATACAATCCTGCAGCCAACGCTGCAATCGACACCATGTCATTTATTTTTTCAGGAGGTATTGTCGGCAAATTCGGAAATATTTCAACAGATGATAATTCAACATCAACCAATTCAGCCTCCTTAGGATATCTGAATTTTGGTTTTCCGGTAAACAGGCTGATTAAAACAAGTCTTGGATTAATTCCCTACAGTAATGTTGGTTATCAGATTGTTTCCGAAGAAACAGTCCAGAATGTTGGCAATACAAGGTATTATTTTGAAGGTACCGGAGGTGCCAATGAAGCTTATCTTGGATTATCGGTTCAACCTCACAAAAATTTGTCTTTTGGAATTAAAAGTGCGTATTTATTCGGAAAATCAGAACGTTCAAGATCCGTTTTTTTTCCTGATTCTATAGGATACATAAATACAAGAGTTGATAATCAGATAGATTTAAGTGACTTTCATTTTGATTTTGGACTTCAATACAAGAAAACTCTTAAAAGTGGAGTCACCATTGGTTTAGGAGGAGTGTATGCCCCTTCCCAGAAGATTTCATCTACGTTGAATAATCTCACCCGGTCTTATTTTGCCACTTCGGTTGGTGTAGAGTCATACCGGGATACTATTGACAGTAATTTTGGTGTGCCCGGAAGTGTTACTTTACCTGAAAAGTATGGTTTTGGCATGATGTTGAAAAACAAACAAAAATGGATGTTGGCTGCTGATTTTAACTGGCAAAACTGGAGTGAATTTGAGGCATTTGGTGTCGTTGATTCCTTAAGTAATAGCTGGCAGTTTGCAATCGGCGGAGAATATCTTCCCAGTGAAAAATCCGTTGATTCTTATTGGAAAAAGGTGAAATACAGATTTGGATTTAACTACAATCAAACTTATCTTAATCTGCGAAATACACAAATTAACGAATTTGGTATTACTTTTGGAATGGCATTGCCAATACCACGTTCTTTTTCAACTGTGAATCTCGGATTTGAAATCGGAAGAGGAGGTACAAAATCAAGCAATCTGATCCAGGATAACTTTGTTAAGATCAACCTGGATATTTCAGTCTGGGAGCGCTGGTTTATCAAGCGAAAATATTATTGATGCCACCTAAAATGGATTTTGTTAAAATGACCATGACTATCAATTAAACAATGTAATAATGAAAACAAGAATCAACTTATCAGCAATCGGGTTTGTATTACTTTTCTCTGTGAGTAATACATTATTTGCCATGAAGTTTGAATTAGCAGATGCAGAACCTGTTAGCTCAGGTTATCTGTTGCAGCAAGAACCCGGAAAATATGGTGAAGACAGTGCAACATGCATTGTAAATCTCTCGCTTTACCGCGAGTTTTACAAACAATGGCGAGCCAGTGGCTACACCAGCAAAGCAGTTAATGATGCCATTACTCCCTGGCGATGGGTGTTTTTCAATTGCCCGATGGCTTCTCAAAATACCTATCTGGATGGAGCCAATATGATTGATTTTTTTCTGAAAAAAGCCAAAACTGAAGAAGTGAAGGACAAGTATGTTGATACATTAATGATGATCTATGATAAGAGGATTCAATACTTTGGCCGCGAAGGTTATGTGCTTGGCCGCAAAGGATCAGATTTAATAAAATACCGCCCGGACGAATATGAGGAAGCCTATGAAATTTTCAGCAGGTCAGTTGAATTGCAGGGAAATGAGTCCGAATCCTTTGTAATTGCTTATTATTTTCGCTCCGTTGCCCGGATGATTGATGAAGGGAAACTTGATAAAAGTGAGATAATAGATGTTTATGATAAAGTGAGTCAAATAGTGGATTACAACATTAAAGCCAGCAGCAATAATGCCGATGCCCTGGCTTCATGGGAAAACATCAGAAATAACATCGAAGTTTCCTTTGAACCCTATGCTACTTGTGAAGACCTGATTGATATTTATTCCGAAAAATTTCAACAAACACCTGACGATGCAGAATTATTGAAAAAAATTACCTCGATGCTCGATAAAAAAGGCTGTACCGATTCTCAGTTGTTTTTTGATGCTTCAGTGAAGCTGAATGAGATAGAACCTTCTCCCAATTCAAGTCTTATGATTGGCAAAATGCTCATAAAAAAAGAAAACTATCAGGAATCAGTGCAGTACCTCGAAGATGCACTTCAAATTGAAAATGATGATACCAAATCCGATGTCTTTTTGCTACTTGCTACTGCTCACCGACAAATCCAGAATTTTGTTACAGCTCGTAAATATGCTCTTCAGGTTCTTGATTTGAAACCAAACAGCGGACATGCTTATCTGCTTATTGGCGATATGTATGCTGCAAGTGCATCTGATTGCGGTGATAATGATCTTACAAAAAAAGTTGCTTATTGGGCTGCAGTTGATAAATACATACGTGCAAAGCAAGTTGATCCTGAGGTTGCCGAAATTGCCCAAAGCAGAATTTCTACTTTTTCGCAACAGTTCCCAAATTCAGAAACAATTTTCTTCTACGACCTCAAAGAGGGTGATACCTATACAGTTGAATGCTGGATTAACGAAAAAACTACTGTCCGGGCCCTGAAATAAATTCTTAACAGGCGATCGAAGAACATCAAAAATGTGAACAATATCACTACTCATATCTCAGGAACTTTTATAAGAATCATTGCCGCTACTTGCATAGCGGCAATGATATTTTCGTGTAAGAACGACATGAAAACCATTGCTACCTTTAACATTGACGAAAATACTCCTGCAGAAACAGCAAGAGAATTTGAGATGCTTTACAGCGATTCAGGGAGAGTATTGATAAAACTTCAGGCAGAAAGCCTCAGAAGATTTGCTGATGATAATCCTTACATTGAGTTTCCGGAAGGAATAAAACTTTATTTTTTTGACTCACTGATGAACGTCAAAGCTGCCCTCAGTGCTGAGTACGGTATAAGTTGGGAAAAGACCAAAATCATGGAAGTAAAAACCAATGTTGTTGTTAATGATTTTGAAAAGGATGAAACCATAAATACAGAGCATTTGATATGGGATCAGAATGACCGTAAAATTTATTCAGATGTTTTTGTGAAAAGAACCGGTCCGGACGGAGTTATTTATGGCGATGGGTTTGATGCTGATGAAAGATTCAGGTCGTTTACCCTGCGAAACCCGAAAGGAGTTTTTACAATTAATGAAAACAAATCCCCCGGAAAATGAGTGATTTCACCTTTATATTGATTTCACTACTGCTCTCTGCTTTCTTTTCGGGGATGGAAATTGCATTTATCAGTGCCAACAGGCTTAAAATTGAAGTGGATAAAAGTAATGGCAGCTTACCTGCCATAATTTTATCCAGATTTATTCGCATTCCTTCAAAGTTTATTGGTGCCATGCTGTTGGGAAATAATGTGGTGCTTGTCGTTTATGGCATCCTCATGGCCAGAATACTCGGAAAACCGTTAATCAATGTCCTGCCTGATGTACTGGAATCGGAATTTTTGGTCATGCTGTTGCAAATCATTATTGCCACAATTATTGTTCTGTTTGTGGCCGAATTTATCCCAAAAGTTTTGTTTCGTATTAATTCCAATCAGATTTTATATGTCTTTGCTTTGCCTGCGGCAATTTTTTATTATCTGTTTTACCCGGTAATCCAGTTGTTTATTGGTTTTTCGGAACTTGTACTAAAAAGTTTTGTCAAAATCAAATTTTCACGTGAGCATCTTGTTTTCAGCGTGATTGACCTGGATCATTACCTGAAAGAATTTTCGCAGGATTATGACAGCAAAAAGGAAGTAAAGCAGGAAATTCAAATGTTCCAGAATGCAATTGATTTCAGAAATATAAAATTGCGAGAATGCATGGTGCCGCGTACAGAAATCATTGCACTTGAAGAACGGGATTCTGTTAGCAAACTGCGCGATGCATTTGTTTCTTCGGGGCACTCGAAAATCCCTATTTACAGCGAATCCATCGATAATATCATAGGATACACGCATTCAGCTGATTTGTTTAAAAACCCTCAGTCGATCAAGGCTATCATGCGCAATATTCTTGTGGTTCCGGAAGCAATGCTTGCCAGCACTGTTCTCTCAATATTCATACAGGAGAATAAAAGTATTGCAGTTGTAGTGGATGAATTTGGAGGCACTTCCGGGCTGGTCACCATGGAAGATGTAATTGAAGAAATTTTCGGAGAAATTGATGACGAGTTTGATGTAGAAGAATTAACTGAGAAACAGATAAGTGAAAATGAATTTATTTTTTCGGCAAGGCTCGAAATTGACTATCTGAACGAGCAGTACGGATTAAATCTTCCAGAATCAGAAG
Source organism: Sphingobacteriia bacterium (assembly GCA_009930115.1). Taxonomy (GTDB): domain Bacteria; phylum Bacteroidota; class Bacteroidia; order Bacteroidales; family 4484-276; genus RZYY01. Next base: position 30,852 of record RZYY01000010.1, read on the forward strand.
AATATGAAACCCTTGCAGGCCTGATTATTTTTTACCAGCAAAGTATTCCCGAATTGAACGAAACAATTTTAATTAACAATTTGGAATTCAATATACTTGAAGCAACCAACAATCGTATCGAAACCATCAGGCTGAAAATTGTTGACGATTTTAAAATCTAAGTAATTCCGCATTTTCAATAAAAAAATTTTCCAAGTATAATTATCTATTGTATTTTTGCACCCTTTAAAAAAAATTTGAACAAATGGCAGTAATCGGACAAATAAGAAAACATTCAGGACTACTTGTAGTCATAATTGGTGTAGCACTCGCAGCTTTTGTGCTCGGCGATTTCCTAAAACCATCTGGTAACAAGCAAACTACCGTAATTGGCGAAATTGACGGGATGGAAATCCCGGCACAAGCTTTCAACGACAAAGTTGCTGAACAGATACAAAACCGAAAAGACCAACAACAAACCGATCGGTTGACAGCTCAGGATGAGTTTCAGATCAGACAGCAGGTATGGAATCAGTTGATTGAGGAAACAATAATGGGTAATCAATACGACAAGATTGGGCTCACTGTATCCAAAGAAGAATTGTCAAATGACATTCTGGGTGAAATTCCAAACCGGCTTGTCATGCAATCATTTACCGATCCAAATTCAGGGACTTTCGATCCGCAGACTGTTCGTAATTTCCTGCAAAATCTTAATCAGCAGCCTCCGGACATGCAAAAGCGCTATCTTAGCCTCGAGAAAATGGTGAAGGATGATATTCTCAAAACAAAATACAGAAATCTGGTTTCGAAAAATTACCATATCCCACAGGCATTTGCCAAACTCGATTATAAGATTAAAAATCAAAGTGCTGATGTAAGGTACGTTGCATCAAAATATGCATCCGTAGCTGATACCTTAATTAATATGTCCGACAGCGATCTTCGCGATTATTACGAAGAATTCAAGTATAACTATAAACAAGACGAAAGCCGAACCTTTGATTATGTGATTTTCGAAGTAAAACCATCAGACGAAGACAGAAATGCCCTGCAGAATGAAGTAAATCAGATTTATGAACAAATGCAGACGGCAGAAGATATCCCTTCATTCATAAATGCAATGTCCGATGTTCGTTACGACAGTGCCTACCATAAGCAGGCTGATTTACCAGCTAACATAGCTGCTGATTTAATGACACTGCCTGTAGGTTCGATTTTACCACCATACATTGATAATGAAAAACATTACATCACCAAATTAATTGACCGGATGCCACGGCCTGACTCTATCAAAATGAGCCAGATGCTGATATCATTTAATACAGCTTCAGCCGGATTCCAACTTAGTGAACGCACACAGGAAGAAGCCGCTGTTCTGGTTGACAGTATAATGAATGCTCTTAAAAAATCACCTTCAATATTTGAAGAACTGGTTGTTAAATATTCTGATTATCCATCAGCAGAAAAAGACAAAGGCGAAATGGGATGGATTGTAGATGGTGATCCGGGCTATGCAAATTTCTTTGAAGAAGGTATAAAAATGGGATTGAACGAGCCAGGGAAAATCGAAACGGGGCTCGGTACACACATATTACTGGTTTCAGAAAAAACTGCTCCCATTGAAAAAGTTAAAGCTGGTACCATTGTTCGTGCCATTGAACCAAGCAGTGAAACATTCCGCGAGGTTTATCGCCAGGCCAGTAAATTTGCCAGTGAAAATCGTACCATGGCACAATTCGATACTGCAGTGATCAATCAGGGACTAAACAAACGTACTGCCGAACGTATTAACATTATGACCAACCGTGTTCCTGGTATCGAATTCAGCAGACAAATTGTACGCTGGGTTTTCTGGGAAAGCACAAAAGTTGGGGATGTTTCAAGTATTTTTGAAGACGAAAAACAATTTGTAATTGCACTGCTCAGGGAAATCAGACCAGAGGGTTATACTCCTTTTGAACAGGCTAAAGAACAGATAAGAACTCTGGCACTCAACCGCCTGAAAGGCAAATACCTCAGTGACAAAATCAATGCAATGCAATATAATGATCTTGGTGATCTGGCCCGTCAGTTGAATATTGAAGTGGATACTGCCAAAAATCTATCTTTTACGGCCAGAAATATTCCTGGTTTTGGTAGCGAACCAAAAGTAATAGGTGAACTTTTTTCACTGGAACCTCAGAAATTGTCACCCACAATAGCAGGTAATAATGCTGTTTTTGTTGCCATCGTTGATCGTTTTACTCCCGCTGCTGAAATCACAGATTTTTCTACTACGGTTTACCAGCTTCGCAATGCTTTTGAGTCAAGAATTAATGCTAATGCTTATGTGAGAGCTCTGGAAAAAGAAGCCGATATCGAAGACAACCGCTTGTTGTTTTTCTAAAAGGTAAATTTTCCAATAATTTACGGGCTGATTTTCAAAGAGAAAATCAGCCTTTTTTGTCTATTACGCCGTATTTTTCATCATTTGCACAGGATATTATTCTTGATGTATAGTTTGAAAAACTATGACTGCCAGCATAACTGCTCAACAGAAAAATCCAGGTTATTTGTCCTGATACAGGCTATACTTCTATTTCACAGTCTGGGGAAGCATTGCTACATGAGTTAAATCACCGGTGTAAAAGCCTACAGTAAGGACAATATAAACTGATAAGCGAGAAGACTGCGTAAAGGTCAATCTATTCTACAGTAACCGATTTGGCAAGGTTACGGGGTTGGTCAATTTCACATTCGCGCATGACAGCGATGAAATAGCTAAGTAACTGGAGTGGAATTACGGAGAGCATTGGAGACAGTAATTCTTCTGTTTGTGGAATTTCAATCACATAATCAGCAAGCGAGGATACGGTTATGTCGCCTTTTGAAACGATAGCAATCACTTTTCCTTTGCGGGCTTTTATTTCCTGAATGTTGGAAACTACTTTTTCGTAGGTTTCGGAGTTTGGTGCTACTACCACTACCGGCATCTTTTTATCAATTAAAGCGATTGGGCCATGTTTCATTTCGGCAGCGGGATATCCTTCGGCGTGGATGTAACTGATTTCCTTGAGTTTTAGTGCACCTTCGAGTGCAACAGGAAAATTGATGCCTCTACCAAGGTAAAGGAAATTTCTTGCATAAGTATATACTCTTGACAAATCTCGGATGTATTCGCTGAGACCGAGTGCTTCTTCAATTTTTGCGGGAATCCTGTCCAATTCGGCCAGCAATTGTCTGAATCGCAAATCTGTTATTGTACCTTTCTTTTTTGCAAGAAGCAAAGCCATGAGCACCAGAACGGTAACCTGTGAGGTAAATGCTTTGGTTGATGCTACACCAATTTCAGGGCCTGCATGTGTATATGAACCGGCATCAGCAACCCGTGATATTGTTGATCCTACTACGTTACAGATGCTGTAAATAAGAGCACCTTTTTGTTTTGCCAGTTGCATGGCAGCAAGTGTGTCGGCAGTTTCACCGGATTGCGATATGGCAATGACAACGTCTCTGTTGGTGATAATAGGGTTGCGATACCTGAATTCAGAGGCATACTCAACTTCTACAGGTATTCTGGCGAGTTCTTCGAACAGATATTCTCCTACCAGGGCTGCATGCCATGATGTGCCTGCAGCAGTAAAAATTATTCTGTTAGCATTCAGAAATCTTTGCTCGAAATCTATAATTCCAGCCATCGAAATCGTGTCAAGGCCTACATTTACTCTGCCTCGGATGCTGTCGCGAATGGATTTTGGTTGTTCAAATATTTCTTTTAACATGAAATGGTCAAATCCACCTTTCTCTAAAGCGCTCAGGTCAAGTTCAAGTTTTTCAATAAAGGGGATTTTTTTCTGGTCCGAAATGGTAGTGATCTGAAGTTCTTCATTCATTCTGATTACAGCAATTTCTTCATCATTCAGATAAACAACCTGGCGAGTATGCTCAACAATGGGTGAAGCATCTGAGGCCAGAAAGTATTCTCCCCGGCCGATTCCAATAACCAGCGGACTGCTCTTACGGGCTGCAATCAGTAAATTGGGGTCGTTTTTTGAAAGAATAACGATGGCATATGCACCAATTACTTGACTGAGTGCAAGCTGAACTGCTTTTACTAAATCAATGTTTTCGTGAATCTGCAGGTATTCGATAAACTGGACAAGCACTTCACTGTCAGTTTCGCTGGTGAATTTTATTCCGATATCTTCGAGTTTATTTTTCAGCAAATGGTAGTTTTCGATGATGCCGTTATGGATCATCGCAAGATTTTCTGAATGGGAAAGATGAGGATGCGCATTGATGTCGCTTGGTTCGCCATGAGTAGCCCATCGGGTGTGGGCTATTCCGACTGTTCCTTCAATGTTTTTATCTTTTACAAAACTTTCAAGGTCGCTAACTTTTCCTTTGGTTTTATAAACATTGATTTTTCCGTTAATGATTGCAATACCGGCGCTGTCGTAGCCACGGTATTCAAGACGTTTAAGGCCGGTAATCAGAAATGGGTAAGCCTGTTTTGGGCCAATATATCCAACGATGCCACACATTTTTCTTTTTTTTAAAAGTTAGTTTTCAATTTTGGTGTAAATCAGTTTTAGTTTGATTCTTTTGTCGGATAACTCAGTATTTTGAGGATTTGTCCCATGAAGTACTACCCGATAAGGTACCAGTGATGCTCCTGATACACCCATCGAAAGCACAGGGTTAATGTTTTCCCCATCAATAATTTTTTGCAATTTCTGAGTTATCCGGTAAAAGTAGGTTCCGGTATTTTCATCATAAATGCCTCCGAAATAAGTGGTTCCTTCAAATTGCTCAGGAAGAAAGTCATAGGTTCCGTCTTCATTCAACTCAAAAAGGAATAATTCTGAAGGAGGGCTGAATATGCTAGCTGTATCAACATTGTAAAATTCGAGTTTGGCTTCGTTAATCACAATATGTTGATTTTCAAACCAGTCATTAATGTAAGGGAAAGATATCCTGGTTTCAATTCCGCCGAGTGATTGCAGATAAATTTGTTCAGCACTCAGTGTACTATCACCGTTCAGCTGTGCAATAAATGCAGGATCACCAAGGCTATAATCATGGTTGAAATTCATGTAGCGGGCGCAAAGGGTATTAATGTAAAAAGGATAAATCTGGCTGTCGCCGTTTGCATCTTTGTAATAGAGGGTTAATTGTGATGCGGAGGCGAGTAGATCAAAAAATACAATAGCACCACCATTGCTTACAGGTTCAGGTTTGATGTACAATCCCTTCATAATTTCGAGAAAGTCAGTGCTTGAAGCAATAGTATCGGTTGCGGCATCCAATAGGAAATTTCCGAAATCTTCACTCAGTGGGATGCGCAGTTGGGCATTTACAAGAACCGTATCCACCATAATGCTGTCGGTAGGTCTGAATTGGATATCAGCACTTGCAAGTTCAACGGGTTTAAACGGAATTTCATAATTGGAATAATAAGAAGTGTCGTAATCCAGGCCTTCGTCCAGCTCAAAAACTTTAATAGTTTGAACTGTAGAAGTATCACCATAGGCACTGATGACTTTATCACCGGTGGCAACTGAAGTGTATTCGAGCGACAGAACAATAGAGTCCAGTATGTTGTTTTGACCAAGATTCAACGTAGTAGTTGAGATTCTGAATTGAGTGGCAATACTTACAGTATTCAGTCCAAAAACCGGGTCAAGATAACTTCCCAGCATACTTCTGCTGGTTTCATCCGTTTTGATCGAATCTGCCAGTACGGAGTAAATCCGCACCGTACTGGTATCATTGAAGATAACTTCAAGCATTTCGTTGTCAGGGATAATACTGATTCCGACAATATCAGGATCATCTTTACAGGAAGAAAAGAAAATGATTAAAAAGAAAAGGAGCAGCATTGCTTTCAGCCATTGGCGGGTTCTGAGCCGGCCTTTGAAAATTTCATCCACGAAGATGTTCATTAATCTTTTCTGTTTTTCAATAATTTATCGTAAAAATCACTGTATGCTTCAATGTAAGTTTCTTGACCATGATATTCGAGCAAAGGTTTTTCAGTGGTTCTGGCAAATTCTTCAAGTTCAGGATTTACTTTTTCACTGCTGATAACAATTGCATCTGCATATTTCATTGCGGATTTGGCAAGTTTGATGTAATCCGGATTCCTGTAATTTTTCAGATCAACTTCTTTAATTTTATCAAACTTCAATTTTTTTATCAGATCCTGGTTTAGTTTTTCATTAAATTCGTCATCATAAAGTGAATAGATAACTGTGGAAAAGCTAAACAGAGGATTATCCTTGAAAGCGCGTTTGATATATAGCGGGATCAGACTGGTAAACCAACCATGACAATGAATAATGTCGGGCGGCCAACCCAATTTTTTCACCGTTTCGATCACTCCGCGTGCAAAGAAAATCAGTCGTTCGTCGTTGTCTTCAAAGAACAAACCATTTTTATCCCTGAAAACGGCTTTTCGATGAAAGTAGTCTTCATTGTCGATAAAATAAACCTGCATTCTTGCCTGTTGAATTGATGCAACCTTAATGATAAGCGGATGGTCGGCATCGTCAATAATCAGGTTCATTCCTGAAAGCCGGATAACTTCGTGTAGCTGATTTCGGCGCTCGTTGATGTTGCCATATTTTGGCATAAAAGTTCTGATTTCTCTACCCCTTTCCTGAATCCCTTGTGGCAAATAGCGTCCAATAGTGCTGATAGAGTTTTCTTTGAGATAGGGCGTAATCTCCTGCATTACGTACAGAACTTTTGTTTTCTCTACTTTTGAGATCATAGTGATTTTATTGCGTTTTGCAAAAGTATATAAAATTTTCCATTCAGATCAGCAAGTGATACACAAAAAAAATCGTGATTTGTTGAAAATCAGCAGAATGTGATTAAAATTAATTCATTGGAGTAGTCATTATTATTTTCGAAGGAAGATTTTAAACTCAGGTGAAGGATAATTCACCTGATTAATTCAGAATATGATGTCAGGTATTTTCTCAGGGCGTTCAAAATGTAAAACAGATTTTATTACCTGGTGTTGTTTCACATAAAAAGTGTAATTTATCTGTTTTTCTGTACTCCTTTCAAACCCTTATAATTAGGGCTTTTAACAATTTTTATCAGCATTTGCTAAACTTCTTAGAAGTACCTTTGCCGGTTGTTTGTTAATTAGGTATTGATAATCAATTAGAAAATAAATGATACATCAGAATAAAGATATTGACTTCAGCAAACTTGACGGAAAGCGGTTTTATTATAGTTTTCTTGCCGGCTCACAGCGGTTGTTTGATAATCAGTTATTAATCAATAAAATAAATGTATTTCCAGTCAGGGATGCTGACACAGGCACAAACCTTGCCTCTACTTTTCACTCGATCATTGATTCGATTATTCCTTCAGAGAATTTTTCGGAAACTGCCAATGCTGTTGCTGACGCTGCGCTGATTGGTGCAAGAGGAAACTCGGGAATTATTTTTGCCCAGTTTCTTTACGGTTTCAGCAGTGAGTTTCATAACGAGCAAACTATTGACATTAATCGATTCTCATCGGCTATAAGCAGAGGAGTTCAGCAGGCATACGAAGCTATTTCCAATCCTGTGGAAGGGACCATCATTACTGTTTTAAGAGAGTGGGCAGAATATATTCAGCAGATTAAGGATAAGTTCGATAACTTTAATCATTTGCTTGCAGAGTCATACAACAAAGCCAAACAATCGCTTATTGAAACGCAGGAAAAACTTGAAGTTTTAGCCAAAGCAAAAGTAGTTGATGCCGGAGCTAAAGGTTTTGTTGTTTTTTTGGAAGGGATGCTTGATTTTTTCAAACATGGCGAAGTAAAAAAAATCATCGGGGTACGGAATGTATTGAAAGAATTACCGCTGGAAGCTACCCACGATCATCATGATATTACTTTTCGGTATTGTACTGAAGCAATGATTGTGGGCGAAAACATTATCCGGGAAAAATTGCGCAGTAAAATTCAACACCTTGGTGATTCGCTGGTTATTGCCGGTTCACACAAGAAAATCCGCGTTCATATTCATACTGATCATCCGGATGTTGTTTTTACCAAGATTCACACTTTTGGCAGTATTACCTATCAAAAAGTAGATGATATGGTTATGCAAATGGACATAGCTGAACATCGTCAACATCCGATCGGGCTTGTAACGGATTCAACATGTGATCTGCCGCAGGATTTTATTGAAAAACATCAGATTGTGGTTGTCCCTTTGTCAGTTCATTTTGGGGATACCTATTATCTCGACCGCCTCACGATTAAACCCGAACGGTTTTACAGCATGATAACCAATACACCTCAATATCCTTCTACAGCGCAACCTTCATTCAAGGATTTCAGCAATACTTACAATTATCTCAGTACGCATTACGACTCAATTATCGGTATTCACATCAGTGAAGCCTTGAGCGGAACTTGCTCCAACAGCCGTAAAGCTGCAAAGACTATAAGTAATTTTTCGAAAAAGCCGATTACGGTTATCAATTCAAAACGTTTGACGGCTTCACTTGGTCTCATTGTTATGCGTGCTGCCGAAGCACTGGAGACAAATATAAATCATGAGGAATTGGTGAACAAGATTGAATCCTGGAAATTGAAGTCTGAAAGCTATGTTACGACCAAGACCATGAAATACCTTGTAAAAAGTGGCCGTGTAAGTGCAGTAAAGGGCTTATTAGGAAAATTATTGAATGTGAAACCAATTGTTATTGTGAATGATGAGGGGAAATCAGAACTTTTTGGGAAACCATTAACCGAGAAAGCAAGCATGAAAATGGTAATGAAAATGGTAGATCGCAAATTAATAAGCAATAAAATTTGGGGCTATGCCATTACTCATGCCAATAACTCAAAAACTGCCGAATGGTATGCAAAAGAGATGGAAAAGAGAACAGGCCTTCAGCCAAGATTTGTCAATTACGGTTCGCCTGTTCTTGGTGTGAATACAGGTCCGGGAGTAGTTGCACTTTCCTTGATGTTTGAGTAAACGATGGTTTACATTCAACCTTGGATGATTATTCGTACCTCAGCGATTCAATAGGGTCAAGATTGGCTGCTTTCAGAGCAGGAACAATGCCTGAGATCAATGCTACAATCAGGCAAAGCAAAGCTCCAAATACAATCCAAAGCCAGGGAACAACAAAACTGGTTTTCGTAAAAATAGTAACAATATTTCCGGCAAGAATTCCAAGGATAATCCCAAAAACACCACCAAACTGCCCGATGATTATGGCTTCGACCAGAAACTGATTGCGAATGGCCAGACGTTTGGCACCGATTGATTTACGAATACCTATTTCGCGCGTCCGCTCGGTGACAGATACCAGCATTATGTTCATCAATCCTATGGCAGCACCGAACAACGTGATAAATCCGATGATTAACGCAGCACCTTTAATGTTTCTGGTATTCTCGAAAAGCATTTGCAGCAGTTGGTCACTTTTCGAAATATCAAAATCGTCTTCCTCGTATAGTTTGTTTTGCCTGATTATTCTGAACAATCCGGCAGCTTCTCCCATCGCATCATCAATATCCATCATATCTTCGGGCAATACATTGATGGTATACGACATATTCGGCCTCGAAAAATAATGCCGTGCATTGGTTATCGGGATTAATACCTGACGGTCGGGAGTGAAACCCATACCTGTACCTTTTTCTTTGATTACTCCGATTACCCTGTATTTTCCTGAACCGACCGTAATATGTTTATCAATCGGGTCTTCATTGTTTTTGAAAAGATTCTTTGCAATTTCGGCGCCAATAATTGCCACACTGTTACCGAAATAGACTTCCTGTCTGCCGAATGAACGACCGCGCTCAAGCTCAAGTCCTGATGTAATCAGGTAATTTTCATCAGTACCAAGCACCCCGATGTTGGGATTGGTGGTTTCTGACTGGTAAGTGACAGTAGCGTTCCATGTTGCAGTAGTGAAAACAGAAACAAACGCGGGATAATTGAACTTTTCCTTAAAATCCATGCCCTGCCTGAATTTGATAGGCTCATAGTGTTTAGAACGTTTTACGTTGTTGCCTACTTGAACACGCATCGTCCGATTGCGTATCGAAAAAGTATTGGATCCCATCATCATGAGATTTTCAGCAAGACTTTTTTCAAGCGCATCAATAGCAGTGGAAATACCCACAAGCGCCATGATGCCAAATGCAATGATGAGGATGGTAAGGATTGATCGCAAAAGATGGCTGCGGATTGCCTCAACCGAAATCTTTATATTTTCAAAAAGTACCTGATTTTTCATCGGATTGAATTATTCCTGACGAATGATTACTTACTGACCAATGTTGATTAACGCAACATCTTTTTAATTGTTGGTTGATGTATAATTTTCTTTGGTATGTTTCCAGCGTCGATGAGACCATAACCAATATTCCGGCTTTTCGCGAACATGATTTTCTATCTCTCTTACAATTCTGTCAATAATTTCCTCTTCGGTGTAGCGCTCCGGTTCATCAAACAAAGGATAAAACTCCACCTGATAATAACCTCGTTTGATTTTGGTCACTTTCATATAAACGATTGGCTGGGCAAACTTTTTTGCAATTTTGGCAGGCCCTGTATAAAAAGGGGTTTCCCTGTTGAAAAAATTAATCCAGAAAGGATATCTGCGTGGCGGAGTCTGATCGACAAGATAGGAGGTAACGATCCTGATTTTTTCTTTTTCGTGCGAAAGTATGACCCTGATCACGTCGTTCATAGGTGCAGCCTGCATGTTCCATTTTTTACGCAGGGAAAGGATCAAATGATCAAATTTTTTATTTCTTAACGGCTTGTAAATCGCGATGGGCTTGAGTTTCATTTTGTTGGCGCAGTTGGCTACCCACTCCCAGTTGGCATAATGGGGCAAAACAAGCACTACACTCTTGTTTCGGTTGTAATAATTATTAAACAGCTCCGGGTTAACGTAGGTAAACCTTTTGTCAATTTGTCCGGCACTAAGATGAATGATTTTGGCGAATTCGATAAGAAAATCGCAGAAATGATGGAAAAATTTTTTTGAAAGTACAAGAATTTCCTGTTTGGATTTTTCGGGAAAAGCATGATGGAGGTTGTCAATGACTACCTTTTTGCGGTATCCGATTACATAATATACGATGAGAAAGGCAAAATCAGAAAAAATGTAGAGTGCTTTGAATGGCAGCAGGGTAAGAATCCAGATAATAGCATAACTGATGTAAAAGCCCACATTTTTCATTGCAGCAAACTATATTTTTGATCCATAGGCAAGGTCGCCGGCATCACCAAGACCCGGAACGATATAGGCCTGAGCGGTAAGTTCGTCGTCAATGGCTCCAACCCAGAGTGTTACTTCACTGCTCGAAAAATTCCGCTTGATGTAATTTACTCCCTCAAGACTTGCAATAATGGATATCAGGTGGGTGTGCCGTGGTTTCTCTTCACCTGTAAGTTCGCGGTAAGTAAGTGCCATTGAAATTCCGGTGGCCAGCATAGGATCAATTAAAATCAGATCTTTTCCTTCAAGTAATGGTTTGGATACGTATTGAACATGTACTTCGAAATTGCCGTCTTTGTAATATTTGCGGTAAGCTGAAATAAATGCATTATCCGATTTGTCGAAAAAATTCAGTAATCCATGATGAAAAGGTAATCCTGCACGGATAATTGAAGCCAGTACCGGGTAATTTTTCAACATGCTCATTTCGGTCGATCCTAGTGGGGTTACTACTTCTTTATTTTCGTACTCAAGTTTTTTGCTGATTTCGTATGCAAAAATCTGACCGATGCGTTCAAGATTTTTCCTGAAGCGCATGGCATCTTTTTGAATTTCTACATCACGCAATTCGGCAATGAATTGGTTCAGCAATGAATTTCCTTTTCCAAGATTGATTACCATAATATCAGCATTTTGCGCAAAAATAGGCTTTTATTTACACCTTGCGGATTTTTGTATTAAAACCCGGCTGAATAATTTCCTGGGGCGAAATTCAGAACAGGATTTGAAACAATTATTTTAAGTAAATGTAATACTGAATTTAAACCAAATTGTTTAAGACGTTGTATTATTGCATTTATTTTTTTTGCAAAATCGCCTTTTTTAAAGTAAACTATTTTTCGTTGTTGGTTTTTTAAGCAGTGAAAGTTTTTACACAACTTGTCAAACTTAAGTTTGGCAGTATTAATAAACAGTAGCATTTTATTTTATGAAAGTTTTAATTCTGTGTACCGGGAATTCATGCAGAAGTCAGATGGCTGAAGGATTTCTCAAATCGTTCCGGCCATCTTTTGAAGTCTTTTCGGCAGGCACACATCCTGAGGGGAAAGTAAATCCCTTTGCTGTAAAGGTAATGAAAGAAATGGGTATAGATATTTCAAATCAGACACCGGATCACATCGATCAATTTATTCATCAACATTTCGATTATGTGATTACTGTTTGCGATAATGCCAGGGAAAAATGCCCGGTTTTTACCGGACATGTAAAACACCGGTTGCATTCCGGATTTGATGATCCTGCCGATGCTTCCGGAACTGACGATGAAATTCTGGCTGTTTATCGCCGGGTGAGGGATGAGATCGGGAAAACGTTCGAAAAGTTTTTTGAAGAAGAAATTTTGAATCAACGCTAACACTGTTGTCCGGTAATAAATTTGAAAGTAGCCGGGTCATGACAACACGGCATCCATTTCTTAGTAGTTTTGCTTTACAAAAATCCAACTACTATGAGCAAAACTACATTTTTTTCGGTCAAAATGTTTTCGGACAGCTAATTTCACTAATTGACCCCAGGATTATATCCGAAGCCGGCAAAACCGGTGATTCCGATCAGTATGTAAAGAATTTCAAAACGAAAGTTGCGTTGGCCGAAAACCAAAAGATAGAAAGTGCAAAGGAGGTATTAAAGTACATACTGTTATTAATGTTGATCAGGCAGTTCCTAAAATGGTTTGGTTTACTAATCCGGCAACAAGTGACCATATCCTGTTGAAAAAGCTGAAAATGGATACAAAAAATATTTTCGTATTTGATAAGGGTTACAATGATTACAAATCTTTCAAAAAATTCAGTGATAATGAAACCGGATTTGTCACCCGAATTAAGGACAATGCAGTTTATAAACCTGTTTGGGAGAATCACATTGGTGATCATATTCATTCGGGTGTTCTTCAGGATGAAATCATCGGACTTACAGTAAAAGAACCCACAACAACAAACAAGTTAAGGCTCAGAAAAATAAGGTTTTACGACAGGGCCTTA
>RZYY01000095.1 GCA_009930115.1 Sphingobacteriia bacterium
CCACGAACAAATACATATTTTCCACCCTGAAGTGAGACTCCCGGTACACGTTTGATGGATGAGGCAGCATCAGAATCGCCTATTTTACGGAGATGAGCAGCAGATATGCCATCTGCAAGATTTGCCGATTTCATTTTCATGGCCAGTATGGATGCTTCTGTATTCCTGAGAGCTTCAGCGGTTATCTCCACACCCTGAATTTCTATCCGGGCTTCTTTCAATCTGAGATTGTCCAAAATGATGGTTTTCCCGCTTTCAACCTTTAACCCGGTAATTTTAAGTGTTTCATAGGAAATAAAGGAAACGGAAACATCATAAATGCCTGGTGAAATGGATATGCTGAATTTACCGTCAAAATCTGATATTGATCCGATTGACGTTCCTTCTACAAAAACTGTTACCCCTGGCAGGGTTTCTGTTGTTTGATCGTCATAAACAATACCTCTGATAAAACCATTTTGTGCCATCATAATCATCGGCAGGATGATAAGCATTTTTATCAGAGCTGCTGTTCTTAAGATCTTCATTTTGTTTGTTTTATTGTTAGCCGTTAACATTAGGAAAGCCCGCAGGAAAAAATTTCCCTGCGAGCTTCATCCTGACATTTTCTGTAACTGCTATATAATTACTTGCTGATCTGTCCTGAAACACTTGACCATGTCCAGTTTTGGAATTTACTAAGGTCAGCACCTACGGTGTTTTCTCCTAATCCAACATTGGTGGTAAAAGCATCAGATCCACCCTTGAAAAAGTCCGAAATGGCAAAACCGTCAGGAATAGTGGCCTGCAGGTTTTCGAATACGCAGGTATATACGGTTGGAATCTGGTCAAAATCCTGACCTTCATTCAGGTCGCGGAAATAAACGCTGAACATATCCAGGTTTGAATTGTCATCATTGTCAACAAGACCGTCGGCATCAAGAGCATACACCGAACCATTCTGAATGGTATGTTTGGCAACCATTTCACCTTCAGGTCCGTCAAGTTCAAAACATTCATCTCCGGGATTTATAATCACGAAATTATCCAGTGTTCCTCCCCACGACTGGTCAGTGTCGATGGCGTCATCGCCGGCATTCCATACAATTGCATGATGAACATTTACTGTTCCGCCAAACCACTCGATGCCGTCATCCTGGTTGGCAATAACTTCAACATATTCTATTATTGTTTCTGAACCTACACCACCAAGGGTCAGCCCGTTAATTTCGTTTCCTTCACCAATATTTGCTCCGCCATGGCGAATGGAAACGTAGCGAATAATTCCTGAGTTATCAGCAGCATTATCGCCTCCGTAAAGTCCGTTTTGATCTGATGGCGGAATACCTTCAATCTGAACAGAAGCGGCATCGGCTGAAATCGGTGCATTTCCCAGAATTATTACCCCCCCCCAGAGACCGTTAAGGTCAGGATCAAGATTGGGGCTAACAATTTCTCCGGGCATAATTTCGTCAGCAATTGATGTAAAAATAATAGGTGCATCAGCAGTACCTTCAGCCATTAGTTGTGCACCTCTGGCAATTAGTAATGCGGAAGCATTAGCACCAGAACCTGCTTCACCTTTAACCACAACACCGGGTTGTATGGTGAGGGTGGTGCCTGCGGTAACGGCTACGCGAGTTTTCAGAATATACACTTTCCCAGTTTCCCAGGTGGTATTTTCAGAAATATTGGCATTGATTTCAAAGGTAGTTTGTTCACCTACCACGGTTAAAACGCTGGTGGCATCGTCACTTTGGGTTTGTAAATCAGAAATAGTTACTAATACTGAACCTGCTCCGGGTTGATTACCAGCGGTGAAAGTTACCACAACATTTCCACTGGTTGCGCCATTAACTCCGTCTGTTTTTATTAATGCAGTTCCATTTGCAGCGGTTACTGCAGAAGATTTAAATCCTGCCGGAGTTACAAAATCAAAGGTCAGATCGAGCGATTCTCCGGTGACAATTTCCTGACCGGCTGGTGCTGTTACTGTTGGTGCTGCCAGTACAGGATCATCATCGTCATCACATGATATAATGGTTGCACCTACTAACAATGACATCATGAGCATTGCGATCATTTTCAAATTGAACTTTTTCATCATTTTTTAATTTTAAATTATTGTTTTTTAATTATTTAGAATATAAATTCTTCAAAAAAAATGGTGATGCAAAAGTCCGATAATGGTTTTTAACCTTCGTTAAGAAGGTGTTAAGTAATAATTAAACTTAGTTTAATGGATTCTTATAAACAGATAATAATCAGTTTAATAACAAGGAGAACAGGTGATTTTAATGTCTTGCCTCCGATTATTTTCAAGATGTTATTGATCTTGTTTTAAAAGGGACAGAACCGGGAATAAAAAAACCGACATTTCTTACAAAATGTCGGTTAACCCTGATTATGTGAATTATTCGGTGAATGAAACCGGATATTAATTTCGGTTTTTCTTTTGCCGCCGCCAGCGTCTGATTTGTGTAATTATATCGTAGGTGATGCGTGCTGTATTGATGGCTATTGCCGGGTTTTGGATAATGTTATTGATAATATCGTTTTTCAGATCTAGGTCCTGTATGTTGTTGCGCAGTTGTCTGAAATCTTTTTTAATTTGTTGTTCTTTCATTTTTATCTCTGATCTGAGATAAAGCTTACGAAAGCGTAAATCTTCAAGGTTATTAATCTTTATCTTCTTCATCGTTGGAAGGTTTTGTATGGTTGTCCATAAGTTCTTCTTCTTCACTGAAAATTGAATAAATGCTTTTAATGAAGGTGTTGAGGAAGAGTTGTTTTTTAAAGATAATGATTAAAATGCTGATAACAAGGTAAAAGGCAGCCACAATGAGATATCCGTTAAGTGCACTGCCTGTTTGTGTCCGGCACCATTCAACAAATGCAAAGGATAAAAAAAGCAGAAAAGCAAACATAAGTAAAGCTACTACAATAAACACTGCTACCTTGGCAATAAATTTTGCACTGCGGTCAAGCAACATCAGCGAGTAGAGTTCTGTTTTAAGATCCAAATACTGTGTGATGTTTTTGAAGGTCTTATTCAGGTTTTCACCGAGTTTTTCTTTATCCATCAATTTAAATTTTGAAATGACAAGTTAGCCTGAAATAACGTTTGTTGTTTTCAGTGTTTATTTTCCGGAATTTTCGGAGCAGTTCTTTTGCTTAGTGATCAGGCTGGTTTTTCTTTTTTATTCATTTTTTCTTTAATATCATCCACTTTTTCTTTTACATGACCTATGGATTCGTTGAAATAATCCTTCATTTCATCCATTTTTTCGTAAAATTCGTCTTTAAGGTCTTCCGCTTTTTTGGTAATTTTTTTCCTGGTGACTTCCCCTTTGTCAGGTGCATACAAAATTCCAAGTGCGGCTCCGATTGCTGCGCCACTAATTAATCCGATAAGAAAGCTACTTGATGATTTCATGTGAATATAATTTTAATTGTTAGTTTGGCAAATATACTCAAAAAAGCTGATAAATCAAGGGAAATGATCTTTAAAAGGTGTTAAATTAAATATTTCGGGTAAGCCGTTGCACGATCCTGAACTGGCTAAAAAATTCTTTTGCGATAATGCGGAGAACGGTATAAAAGGGGATAGCAAGCACCATTCCGGTAATACCGGCGAGGCTGCCTGCAATAAGTATGACCAGATAAATTTCCACCGGATGTGCTTTCACGCTATTGGAATAAATGAGTGGCTGTAAAACAAGATTATCGATCAGATTGGCACCTGCAAAAACGCTAACGACAATGAGCACGGTTGAGATAATTTCCTGGTAAAGGCCAAAGCTGAGCATTGTGGAAACGGCCAGCAAAGAGCCGACAACTGCGCCTATAATCGGCCCGAGATAGGGGATGATGTTCATAAGTCCGCCAAAAAAACCTATTAGTAGTGCATTCTGAATGCCAAAAACTGAAAGCCCGATGGAAATCAAAGTCATCATGGTGCTTACCTCAATGGCAATGCCTATAAAATAGCGACTCAGCAGATGTTTGGTCTGGATCATGATATTTTGTATTTCCTGCTGATGATTTGCCGGAGTGAGTGCATCGATGATATCATCGATCATATGATTGTCCTTGATGAAAAAGAAAGTAAGAAAAACAATCGAAAATACAGCAATAAAAATCGAGCCGGTAATTCCGACAATTGATGAAAATGTATCCGAAAATGAGGCAAAACTAACCAGTGAATTCACATGATTTTGAAGTATCTGACGAATGTTTTCATGTTCTTGAAGCAAACTGTATTTTCTAAGAAACAATTCCAGGTTCATTATGGGTTTTTCGAGTGACTGGCTCAGGGAGTTAAAATCGATGTTGGAAATTACAGCTGCCTGCTTGGCAATGAGCGGAACGAACATAGACATGAAAAGCAGGACAATTACAATCATTACCAAAATGGTCAGTGTTGCGCTAAGTGCGGAAGGGAGTCTGAATTTTCCAATTCTGACCGAATTGAACATTTTTATAAGAGGGCGGCCAATCAGCGACAAGATGGCAGAGAATATGAGATAAAATACAATATCAGAAAACCTCCACACTAAAAGTGCGACTATAAGCGCGAATATTATTACGAGTATTATTTTCAGAGTTTTGCTCACGGAATCATTATTTTTAGGTTGAACAAATCTTAAACAAATATAGCTAAAAACGGGAAAAATGAAATTTTAGCTAAAACAAAAAATTTATTGTAAGCCGGTAGGTAAAATTATCTGCTGTTTTTGGCAAATGATAATACCCGTACCTGTAAAAAACACCCAGACCAAGATTGTAAAATCCCTGAAAACTCAGCAGGTTGTTAAGCATTAATCCCGATTCGCAATAAATCTGCTTCATTATTTTGAATTCGATGTTTTTATGGAGTCCGGGTTGCTTAAGCGAACCTGTTCCAAAGTTGGAAGTAATGCAAATTTCAGGCTCGAAGCCTTTGGTTCTGAAAAGAAGGGAGCCGAAATTGTGCGTGTAAAAAGCGTACAAATAGCGATCAGCTAAAAATTCATTCATTCGCATGGTAACAAAGGCATCAGGTGCATAAATCGAAAACGGGGCATAGGATCCTCTTCCATTGTAAAGACCTGAAATAGGTAAAGGTTGATCAACATAGCCGGCCATCAGATGAAGTGTCGATTGACCAAAAAATTTGATATAACGGCTGGCATTTATTTTTACATCAAATTTATTGTAGGGAAATTCTCCGCAGGCAAAGTTGTCAAAACCGCGTGTGTATTGCAGATAAACGATCGGGAAATTGGTTCCCAACGAAATTCTTGAGTCAGGGGTTTCGATGAATTGTTCCCTGTATGCAAACCTGATACTTGTTGTTAATTCAGTAAAATTGAATCCGGTATTTAATTGGTTGGTTCCTCCATCATCGGCGAATTGATACAGTCCGGGAGGAAGTTTTGTTCCGGCTTTTAATTTTGCATTAAGCGTGGTATAGCGCAATGGTCTCCAGTTCAAAGAAGCATGCATTTGTTTGGTCTGGTCCATTTGTCTGATAAAAAAATCGCGGAAATTAGCCGGATTGATTATTGAGTTTTTATCGTCAGGAAATTCAACCCCTCCGGTTTCGGTAGCAAAGTTATCATATCCGATACTGAGCTTCAGATCATTGTACCTGTTGAACAGAATCCCTGCTTCAACACCGAATTTTACTTTTTTATCCCCAAAACCATATCCAAAGAACCCGCCTACCTCAACTACCCTTGAAAATTTTTGATTAGTTGTAAGCCCAAGTCCGAGGTATAATTTTTCGTAATCATTGTATTTCAGGATATTGGACAGGTCAACATCCAAAGCCCCGACAGGAAGTCTTCCCCGGATCAGCGATTTAAAATTATTGGCAAACCGGTCGAACTGAAGTTCACGGCCTATACTGTCGATGAATGTATAGGTACGTTTTTCGCGATCAGACAAAGAATCAATGCGATAAAATGTCCAGAAATCCTCATTCCGTTCAGTAGCATTCGGATCAATTTCAATGAAAATCTGATCGAATTGTTTTCGCACCAGGTCGGGGTTGAGTGTAATATCTCTGAGGTAACTTCTGCTGCTTCCCAGCGGAGAAAATTCATTAACCCTTATATTATTGAAGAAAATATCGGTGTTCAACTGCACGGGAAACCACTGTTTATCATCAACCAGCTCATACATTTGCCGGATTTTTATGCTTAATGAATTTTCCTGACGTGCCGGTTCGGCAGTTACATTCTGAATGGCCCAGCCATCGGAGTTTATCCAAAAAACACCTGTCAGCCCGTCGAAATTGGTATTAACCCGGGGTTTAAAAGAAATAATAAAAACTGTGTCCTTACTTGCTGTAAAAGTAGTGTCTTCGATGATGTAGGAATATCGGTCCGGACTTCCTTTTGAGATGGGGCTGATATAATTTTTATCGCTGATCTGTATCATTTCCCTGTAGAAGGAGGTGGATTGCAATTGCGAACTAAGAAACAGAAGTAGGGGGTCCTGAAAACCCGAAATGCGGGTTGCAAGTATTTTTTCATGGTTTCGGTCGGGAGCAAGGAATTTACGTTCAGCAACAGTTTCCATAATAAACAACTCCTTGTCGTTCAAAAACCTGCGCAATCGCATAACACCGGAATCACTTGCTGAAGAGGGAATCCTGGTGGTATCAACAGTAAAGATCATTTTGTCATAAGAAGTATAGGAAAATGAACGGAGTTTTTCGGGGTCATTCCTGTCTTTGTTGCTGATTATATTGCGAATAATTCTGAGGGCAGGATTTTCGCCGGCTATGATTACAACTTCCTTTAATTCCACTGCTGATTTTTGCAAAAAAATGGTCATAAACGAAGTATCATTTTTTACAGGGAAAAGTAATTGATGATAACCAACATAAGAAAAGTGAAGTATTTGGACTGGTTTTGCGGAGGTAACAGAAAATTTTCCGTCAATATCAGTGGCTGTTCCGGTGTGGTTTTCATCTGTAACAATGTTTACAAAAGCAAGAGGCTGTAAGGTATAGGCATCCAATACCCTACCCTCATAATAATAAGGTTGTGATTGACTATTTTTTGCTGTCAACACCAAAAGTATAAGCAAAAAACAATATAATGAACAGATTTTCTTCATGTTATCATCCTGTATTTAAAAAGATGAAAGTAAATTCTGTTGATACAAAGGGGGCAGGATTTCAGCTTTTAAGCTTTTCGTTGTTTTGGTGTCTGACTGCATCACGAAGGGTTTTCTTTTCCAGATTTTTATTCAGCGCCTCGGTGAGGTCAACGCCGGTTTGGTTAGCCAGGCAGATTAATACAAACAATACATCGGCAAATTCATCAGCGAGATCGTATTCTTTATCCTGTGGTTTAAACGACTGTTCACCATATTTACGGGCAATGATACGGGCTACTTCTCCTACTTCCTCGGTGAGTATGGCCATGTTGGTCAATTCGTTGAAGTATCTCACACCGGTTGAATTGATCCATTTATCTATTTTTTCCTGCGCCTGCTTAATGGTCATAATGATAAGTATTAATCGTTTTTTTCAATTTTGAAATGGTAAAAGTAGAAAAAGAAAAAGTTCCGGCGGCTTTCAATAAATGCGATTCTAAAGCCAGTTATTTGCTCAGATTATGAAACATACTGTACGGGTAAGGCTACGATTTATTTGCAAAACGGATTGATATTCAACCGAATGATGAACGTTTTCAATTGAAAAAGCTTAACGTTCGGTTACTTGTTTTTAGGTACTTTTGCCACAATAAATTTTTTAAATAAGAATGATTAAAATAGATGATGATCTTTTAGATCAGATTTCTGCTAAGGCAAAATCAGTTAAACGACTTCGGATGAACTACAATTTTCATCCGGATTATGACGATCCAATCAATCGTATGGTGAATGCAATGGAACCCGGTACATATCTTCAGCCACACAAGCATGAAAATCCCGACCGGTTCGAAGTCTTTCTGGTTTTGCGCGGAAGGTTTGCTGTGATCACATTTGATGAGCAGGGAAATGTCAAAGATCATTTCATTTTGGATGCACGGGACGGAAAATATGGGGTCGAAATACCGGAAAAAACCTATCATACCCTGCTTTCGCTTGAGAGCGGATCGGTAGCCTATGAAATTAAAGCCGGGCCCTATTTTCCTCTTACCGCCAAAAATTTTGCTCCATGGGCACCCGCCGAAGGCAATCCAGCTGTAGAAACTTATATGAAGTCTTTGCTTAAGCTAATTGGTGAATAAATATTTTACTAAAACCGGAATTAAAATGACCATTCAGAAGCCATCTATACCCAAAGGAACAAGAGACTTTTCACCTGCCGAAATGGTGCGGCGTAATTATATTTTTGATACTATCCGGGATGTGTTTCAACGCTATGGATACCTCCCCATCGAAACTCCTGCAATGGAAAATCTGACCACCCTTCTCGGGAAATACGGCGAAGAGGGTGATAAACTATTATTCAGAATTCTCAATTCAGGTGATTATCTTGGTAATGTTGCTAAGGATGAACTGCAACAAATAGATGCTTTTGCTTTGTCTTCTAAAATTACTGAAAAGGGTTTGCGCTATGACCTCACAGTTCCTTTTGCCCGATATGTGGTACAATATCGTAATGATTTGACATTTCCCTTTAAACGTTATCAGATTCAACCTGTCTGGCGGGCCGATCGCCCGCAGAAGGGACGTTACCGGGAATTTTTTCAGTGTGATGTGGATGTTATTGGAAGTGATTCATTGCTGAATGAGGCTGAATTGATTCAAATGATTTCAGATGTATTTGAACATCTGGGTATAAGAATATCCATTAAACTGAATAACAGAAAAATACTGGCCGGTATTGCCGGATTAATTGGCCAGGCAACCAGGCTGACCGATATAACAGTAGCCATTGATAAGCTGGAAAAGATTGGTCTGGAAAAAGTAAATGAAGAGCTGGCTGCAAAAGGTATTTCTCAAATGGCAATTGATAAATTACAACCTTTTCTGTTGCTCGAAGGCAGTTCGTCGGATAAACTGGCCAGTTTGTCTGATTCACTGAAAAACAGTGAAATTGGTCAGAAAGGAATAGAGGAAATGAAAACCATTCTCCGGCTTGCTCATGACCTTATTCCTGAAACTGATGTTGAACTTGATCTTACCCTTGCACGCGGACTGAATTATTACACTGGTGCCATAATCGAAGTAAAAGCAAAGAATGTGGCAATTGGAAGTATTTGCGGAGGCGGTCGCTATGACGACCTTACAGGTATTTTCGGGATGCCGGGTATTTCAGGTGTGGGTATCTCCTTTGGTGCTGACCGTATTTATGATGTGATGTCTGAACTAAATTTGTTCCCTTCAGCCAATCCGGCTTCATCGCAGGTAATGCTTGTAAATTTTGGAGAAGAAGAACAGTCGTTTTGTCTGAAAACCATCCAACAGATGAGAAAAGCCGGAATCAACGCTGAATACTATCCTGATCCGGTGAAGATGAAAAAGCAAATGGCTTACGCTGATAAAAATAAAATTCCATTTGTTGTTTTGATCGGACAAGAGGAGATAGACAGTCAGATGCTGTCGGTAAAAAATATGATAACCGGACAGCAGTCAAAAGTTTCTCTGAAGGATTTCATTTCGGAATTATTGCATAAAAGCTGATCAGCTGACATTTTCTATCATTTTGGAAATTGTTGGCTTTTTCAAATGAGAAAAGCAAAGACGTATTTACTTTTTCCTGTTTTTATTTCTTCCGTGAATTAAATAACACAAAATCCACAAATCCTGCAAAGTTGTTTACTTTTGCAGCCTTATTTAACACATTTTTTAACCCGATAATATTGTTTTAGAATATGCTGACAAATAATTTTGCCCAAAGGCACAATGGCATTGCTGACAGAGAAATGCCCGAAATGTTGAAAATGATCGGTGCTGAAAGTCTCGATAAATTGATAGATGAAACAGTTCCACAAAAAATCAGAATGAAAAACCCGTTAAATCTTCCCGATGGAATTAACGAGTATGAATACCTGACCCATGTTAAATCACTTGCTTCAAAAAATCGTTTGTTCCGTACCTATATCGGGATGGGATATTACAATACCATTTTACCAGGTGTAGTTCAGCGCAATATTCTTGAAAATCCGGGATGGTACACTTCCTACACACCTTACCAGGCTGAAATTTCCCAAGGCCGGCTTGAAGCCCTGCTAAATTTTCAGACAATGATTGCCGACCTGACCGGGCTGCCCATTGCCAACGCATCGCTTCTCGATGAAGGCACTGCTGCTGCTGAGGCCATGATTATGGCTTTCAACTCGCGCTCACGTGAAGCGGTTAAAGCTGGTGCCAATAAATTTTTTGTTTCTGACCGTCTTTTCCCTCAGACTATTGAAGTAATCAAAACAAGAGCTCTTCCACTCAATATTGAGTTGGTTTTTGGAAACCACAATAATTTTGTTTTCAATCCTTCGGTATTTGGTGCTATAGTTCAATATCCTGATGAACGGGGTGAAATTCATGATTTCTCCGAATTCACCAAAAAGGCTCATGCTGCCGGCGCTTACGTTGCTGTAGCCGCTGATTTGCTTAGTCTTGCCTTACTCACTCCTCCCGGGGAGTGGGATGCTGATATCGCACTTGGTTCAAGTCAGCGTTTTGGCGTACCTATGGGATTTGGTGGACCTCATGCTGCATATTTTGCTACATCAGAAGTTTTTAAACGTAACCTCCCGGGCAGGATTATTGGTGTTTCGGTAGATGCCAATGGTGATCTCGCTTTGCGAATGGCTTTGCAAACCCGTGAGCAACATATCAAGCGCGAACGTGCCACTTCCAATATTTGCACCGCCCAGGCTTTACTGGCAACAATGGCCGGAATGTATGGCGTTTATCATGGCCCTGAGGGGATTCATAATATTGCAGCAGATGTTCACCGTCTGGCAGTTACCCTTGCTGAAGGTCTTGAAAAATCAGGCTATACTCAAAACAATAAATACTTTTTCGATACTGTGAATATTGCCCTACCTGAGGGAATATATATAGAAACAATCCGTACCCTCGCTCTCTCACATGAAATAAACTTCAGGTATTGTGAGCATTCGATTGGTATCAGTCTGGACGAAACAACCAGCATTGCTGATGTCAACCAGATTATTGGAATCTTTGCCAAAGCTGCAGGAAAAAACTTCGATAGTATTTCGACGATTTCACAATTGAAATTACCTGATTCTCTTACCCGTAAATCACCTTTTATGACCGATCAGGTTTTCAACAGATATCATTCCGAAACGGAAATGATGCGTTATATCAAAATGCTTGAAAACAGAGATCTTGCGCTTAACCGTACCATGATACCATTAGGTTCATGCACAATGAAACTGAATGCTGCTGCTGAAATGTTTTCGCTGTCCTGGCCGGAATTTGCCAACCTTCATCCTTTTGTTCCCAAAGATCAGGCTGCCGGCTTTTTTGAACTTATTGAAAATCTTGAAAAATCCCTTTGCGAAATTACCGGTTTTTCAGCTATATCATTTCAACCAAATTCTGGTGCTTCAGGCGAATACACCGGATTACTTGTCATTCGACATTATTTAAAAAGTATAGGGCAATCACACCGCAATATCTGCCTGATTCCTTCTTCTGCTCATGGTACCAATCCTGCAAGCGCTGTTATGGCTGGTCTGCAGGTAGTTGTAATTAAATCAGATCAGGATGGGAACATTGACCTTTCCGATTTACGCGAAAAAGCTGAGAAATACAAAGATAATCTGGCTGCACTTATGATTACCTATCCTTCCACACACGGGATTTTTGAAGAGGATGTTATGGACATCATCGGGGAAATTCACAGTCATGGTGGACAGGTATACATGGATGGTGCAAATATGAATGCACAGGTAGGTCTTACCAATCCTGCCATCATTGGTGCGGATGTTTGTCATCTCAACCTTCATAAAACGTTTGCCATTCCTCATGGTGGTGGAGGTCCGGGAGTAGGACCTATCGGTGTTGCCAGTCACCTTGTTCCGTTTCTTCCATCGCATAAATTAGTGAAAACCGGCAGTGATAATGGTATTACGGCAGTTTCATCAGCTCCTTTTGGTAGTGCTTTAATACTTCCGATTTCTTATGGATACATCAAATTACTTGGTGGAAATGGACTGACACTTGCTACAAAAATGGCCATTCTCACAGCCAATTATCTGAAAAATGCATTACAGAATCATTATAAAATTTTGTACACAGGCAAAAACGGTCGTGTAGGTCATGAAATGATTATTGATTGTAATGAATTCAATAAAACAGCTGGTGTTGCTGTTATTGATATTGCCAAGCGCCTTATGGATTATGGATTTCATGCACCCACAGTTGCTTTTCCGGTTCATGGAACATTAATGGTGGAACCTACCGAGAGTGAGCCACTCAATGAACTGAAACGCTTTGTCAATGCGATGATAAACATTCGCTGTGAGATTGATGAGATTGTTGAGGGTAAGGCAGATGCAAAAAATAATGTTTTAAAAAATGCTCCGCATACCGTCTGTATGATAACCTCGGATGAATGGGATAAACCATACGCAAGGTCCAAGGCTGCATTTCCGGTCAATTGCAGCAAAGCAGATAAA